>CAYPQR010000099.1:0-8521 GCA_964412865.1 uncultured Intrasporangiaceae bacterium | reverse complement strand
GCGCACTCGGCGACCGGCTCCTGGAGCAGCTGCGCCTGGCCGCCGACACCGGCACCGTCTGGTGGACGCCGTGGAGCGACCCCGACGTGAGGACGCTGTCGGGCACCGCCGCCGGGCGGACGATGCTCACCCGCCGGCTGCACCACAAGCTCTCGGCGGATCTTCGCGAGATCAGCACGACGACCGTCGCCTGGCCGGCGGGCGCGGTCGGCTCCGCCGAGGCCCGCCGCATCACCTCGACCTGGCACAAGGCCACGGGCAAGAAGCCGCTGATGATCCTGCCCGGACGCAGCGTCACCAGCCCCGCGGCGTTCCCCGACACCACCCGCAGGACCAAGGGGTCGGCGGGCGTGCTGTCCTACGACGAGACGCTCACCGACGTGCTCGCCTCCGACAAGGGCAACCCGACCCTCGCGGCGCAACGCTTCCTCGCCCGCACCATCGCGATCTACCAGCAGCAACCCGGTGCGGACCGGTCGCTGTCGATCGCCTTCCCCCGCGACGAGTCCACGCCGCCACGCCAGTTCGCCGACGCCGTGCGCCGCGTGCTGTCCGTCCCCTGGCTCGACCCGGTGACCGGATCGAGCACCCTCGAGCAGCTGCCGGGGAAGGCCGACGCCGAGGTCGTGAAGCACCCATCCGGCGGCAAGCACCACCCCGCGCCCGCGAAGTCGCCGATCGACACGTCGGCCCTGCGCCAGGTCAGCGCCGACCGCCGGATCCTGCACGGCCTGGGATCGGTGCTCGTCGACGCGACATCGGTGCTGCGCCCGCGCCTGCGAGCCCTCGACATGATCGGGTCGACCCGCTGGCGCGGCCAGGCCGACGCGTTCTCCACGACGCTGCGCGCAGACTCCGACGCGGTGCGCTCCCTGCGCAAGAAGGTGTCCGTCAGCCCGTCGACCGTCAACTTCTTCACCAGTTCGGGCGAGCTGACGGTCACCGTCGTCAACCGCCTGAGCCGGCCGCTGAAGAACGTCGAACTGTCTCTGGTCCCCCGCAAATACCTGCTCCGCTTCCAACACCCGATGAAGTCGGTTGCCCTGCGCGCATCCTCGCGGACCACCGTGCGCTTCCACGTCAAGGCGATCGGTGCCGGACGCGTGCAGGTCGACGCGATCCTGCGCACCCCGACGGGCCTCGAACTCGGTGCGACGCCGGGAAGTCCGGCCGCCCTGCAGGTCAACGTGCGGCCGACGTCTTCATGGATCTACTGGGCTCTGGGTATCGTGGCTGGGCTCGTGCTGATCATCGGTCTCGTGCGCAGCGTCCGCCGCGGGCCGCGCGATCTCACCACGCCGGGCCCCGCCGACGAGCCCGTCGCCGCCGATCCGACGCAGCGCGACGATGACCCAGAGGTAGGAGAGGATGACTGACCGCGACCGCCCCACTCTCGGGCAGTTGTATCGCGAGCAGTCGGGCGGTGCGCACGCACCGGTCATGCCGCCGGACCTGCCCGGCAGCATCGGGCAGATGTATGCCCAGTGGTCGGGCGAGGCGTCCTCCCTCAACCTGCTGGGCCAGGACGCCCTGCAGGAACTCGACCTGCCGGTGCAGACCGTCGACACCCGCGAGACCCGGCGGGAGCGGCGCGAACGCCGGCGGCGGGCCGAGGGCCGGCACGCGGCCATACCGCCTGCACAGCCCGCCGCCCCAGCGCCGCAGGACCAGGCCGCGGTGCCCGCCGACGCGGCACCCGAACCGGTGGCGGACCGCGGCACGAGAGCCATCGCCCGCTCCAGCGCGATCATGGCGGCCGGCACCTTCGTCTCCCGCATCCTCGGGCTCGTACGCACCGTGCTGCTGGCGGCCGCGCTGGGCAAGACCGCTGCCGCGTTCAACATCTTCGACACGGCGAACACGCTGCCCAACATGATCTATCTGCTGCTCGCCGGCGGCGTCATCAACGCCGTCCTCGTGCCGCAGATCACGCGGGCGCTGAAACACGCCGACGGCGGCAAGGCCTACACCGACCGCCTGCTCACCCTGGCGCTGTCGATCCTCGCCGCGGTCACGATCGTCCTGATGGCGGCATCACCGGTGCTGTATCGGCTCTTCGACCTGCACGCGACCGGAGACCGATGGCGACTGGGCACCCTGTTCGCACTGTTCTGTCTGCCGCAGATCTTCTTCTACGGCATTTACACCCTCTTCGGAGAGGTGCTCAACGCCCGCAGCAACTTCGGCCCGCTGATGTGGTCCCCCGCCCTGGCCAACATCATCCAGATCGCCGGGCTCGGCTGGTTCATGGCGATCACCTCCCAGCCGGAGGTGGCCGATCCGAGCGGCTGGAGCATGTCGCTGGTCCTGCTGCTGGCCGGCAGCACCACATTGGGCATCGTCGCCCAGGCGCTCGTGCTGATCATCCCGCTGCGCCGCGTCGGCTACCGCTTCACGCCCAGCTTCAGGTTCCGCGGGGTCGGACTGCGCACGACGTCGCAGATCGCCGGCTGGGCCTTCGCGGCCGTCGTCGTGCAGCAACTCGGCATGCTGGTCACGACCAACGTGCTCAACAGCCTGCCGCCCGGCGTCGGTGGACGGGGCGCGCAGAGCTACGCCTTCCTGCTGTTCATGCTGCCGCACTCGCTGGTGACACTCAGCCTCGTCACCGCGCTCTACACCCGGATGTCGAAGGCGGCCAGCGCTCGCCGCACCCAGGACGTCATCGGAGACATCGACACCGGGCTTCGCCTGTCCGGCCTCGCCAGCGTGGCCGTGATGATCGGCTGCGCCGTCCTGGTCCCGCCGCTGGTGTCGACGATGTACGGCCCGCACGAATCCTTCGCCATCTCGGGACCCACGATCGCCATGATGCTCGGCATCGTGCCGTTCACCGTCTGTGTCCTGGTGCAGCGCGTCTACTACGCCTACGAGGACGCCAAGACGCCGTTCTGGATGCAATTGATCTGCTCGGTCGTCGCGGCCGTGTTCTGCGTGCTCGCCCTGCTGCTGCCCGACCACTGGGTCGGCGCCGGCGTCGGAGCCGCGCAGTCGATCAGCTATGTCGTGCAGGCCGTCATCGGCTGGGTCTGGCTGCGCCGCCACCTCGGGTCGCTGCCCGCCCACGACGTCGCGCACACCTACGGCCGCCTCGGTCTCGCCGCGATCGTCGCGGCCGGCGTGGCCCTCGGCATCCGCATCGGCATCACACTCGGCGTCGGTGACGCGACCCGCGCCCAGAACCTGCTGATCCTCGTCGTCGCCGGCCTCGCGTTCCTCGTGGTTTATGTCGTGACGGCCCGCCGGCTGCGCGTCACCGAGATCGACGAACTCGTCTCACCCGTCACCCGGCGGCTGGGGCGACTCGTGCACCGCTGAGCCGGCGCAATCCACGTGATCCTGCCCACACGCCGGTATAGTCCGGCGGCCGGCCCGGTCTTCCGCCTAAGATGTGCCGGACGGGAACCACCGACGCTAGGAGTCGACGCGTGCAAGGCATCAGCCAAGGGACCACCTTGGCAGGGCGCTACACCCTGACGCGAGCCCTCGCCCACCAGGCGAACTGCGAACAGTGGCTGGCCGACGACACCACCTTGGATCGCGAGGTGACCGTCATCTGCTTCCCGGCCGACGGGCCTCACGCCGAAGCCGCTCTCGACAGCGCACGGCGCGCGGCGGGCGTCGAGGATCACCACCTGTTGCGGGTGCTCGACGTCGGGACGCACGATACGGCATCGTTCGTCGTCGCCGAGACGTTGCACGGCGCCGAATCGGTCGCCGCAATCCTGCAGTTCGACACGATCCCGGCCGAGGAGGCCCGCCGGCTGATCGGCGAGAGCGCGAGCGGGCTCAATACGGCAGCGTCCCGCGGCCTGCACCACCTGCAACTCGACCCACACGACATCATGCGCTCCCGGGACGGGTCGGTGTCGGTGCTCGGCGTGGCGACCGACGCGGCCCTCGCCGGGCTCGACGACGTGCCGTCCGACGAGGCATCCCGCACCGACGCGGTCGCCCTGGTGCGGGTGCTGTATGCCGCCCTCACCGGAGAGTGGCCCGGCGACGACGAGGTGCCGGGCCTCGTCCGCGTGAAACGCCGTGCCGACGGCGTCCTTCCCTCGCCCAGCGAGCTGGTCACGGGCGTCCCCGGCGATCTCGACACGCTCTGCCGCACGACCCTGAACGGCGACGAGGGGCCGCGCACCCCCGGTGAGCTCGCCCGGCAGCTGTCCCCCTGGTCCTCCGAGCGCGTCCACGGTGCGGGCGGCCGCCCGCACCTGCCCGGTGAGGACCACCACGACACCGGCTTCTCCGCATCGGCGCCTGCGGCCGGGGTGGCCCTGCCCGGAGCGCCCACGCCCGGCACCGGCGGCGACGCGCCGTACGACGACTGGTCGGCATACGACACCGACGAGACCATGATCGGGCGGCGGCCGGAGTTCGACGCCGACCAGACGGCCATGTTCTCCGTGCCGGGCGAACGGCGCTCGCCGGCCGCGCAACGACCCCACCACGAGGTCGACGACCTCGAGCCCCCGGTGCCGCTGCTGCAGACCGGCACCAGTGACCCCGATCACCCGACCAGCCGGCTCGCGCTCGCGATCGTCGCCATCTTCGTCGTGCTCGCCGTGCTGCTGGGCGCCGTGGGGCTGCGCAACATCTTCCAGGGCTCCGACTCGTCCAGCTCGGGCGCGACCGCCCAGAGCACGCTTCCGCCCGCGAGCTCCACCCCGTCCGGGCCGAGCAGCAGCAAGACCACGAAGAAGACCACGACATCCAACAAACCCATTGCGGTTAAAGGGATTTCGAGTTTCGACCCCGAAGGCAACCAGGACGAGCACAACGAACTCGCGCATCGGGCCATCGACGGGGACCAGAGCACCTTCTGGGAGACCCACATCTATGCCAGCAAGGTCTTCGGCGGGCTGAAGGGCGGCACCGGGCTGATCCTCGACCTCGGATCCGAGCAGAAGGTCGGCAAGGTCGAGGTCGACATCGCAGGCAGCAGCCCCACCACGATGAGCGTCTACGTCACCAAGCAGGCGACAATCCGCGACCAGCAGCCGATCGGGAAGATCGCCGGCAAGAGCGGCAAGCAGACCGTCGGCAAGAAGCTGCCCGTCACCGGCCGCTACGTGATCGTGTGGATCACCTCGCTCAGCCAGATCGGCACCGGCCAATATCGTGACGTGATCAACGAGGTCAAGGTCCGCTCGTGAACCGACTGCGCACACCACGCCACCACGCCGGGACGTCAGGATGAGCGATCCCCATTCGTTCGACGACCGCACCGACCGCGAACTCCTCGCCGCCCACTGCGCCGGCGACGGGTCCGCATTCGGCGAGTTGTTCCGCCGCCACAAGGACAGGATGTGGGCGGTGGCCGTGCGCACCACACGTGACCCCGAGATGGCCGCCGACGCCGTCCAGGACGGGTTCATCTCGGCATTCCGGCGGGCTGATTCGTTCCGTGGCGACTCCCGGGTCACGACCTGGCTGCACCGGATCGTCGTCAACGCGTGCCTGGACCGCCTGCGCCGGGCCAAACCCACCAGCGAGCTGCCCGAATACGATCTGGCCGACCGGCACGACCAGCACGGCAGCACCGAGGTGCGCCTCGACGTGCGCGACGCGCTGGAAAGGATTCCCGAGGCACAGCGACTGGCCCTCACGCTCGTCGACATGCAGGGTCTGTCGGTCGCCGAGGCCGCCGCCGTGCTCGAGGTCGCCGAGGGCACCATCAAGTCTCGGTGCGCACGCGGCCGCACCGCACTCGCCGGCCTCCTGCAGGACCGGCAGACCGGCTACTACCACCGCTGAGCGCGGGCGGGCTTCTCACACGACTCCGGACACTCGAATCCGGAAAGCGCCCGACGCCACGGAACGCCGGGGCCTTGCCCCGCGTCATACCCTGCGAATACGACAGATGAACTCCACCACGGGTCCGTCGGCCCGCCGAATTTTCTTGCGTACCGATGGAACCGGCTCCTCATATCCGTCGTCCCAGCTCTTACCAGTACTGGAGGATTGTTGTGACGACCAGATCCCCGAACGACCGATCCGACCCCGAGGACGACCCGACAGGTATGCGGGACCTGCTGCGGTCATTGCCGGACCCAGGTCCGATGCCCGACGACGTTGCCCGCTCGATCAACGCTGCCCTCGAGCAGGAGCAGGCGCGCCGCGCGGCGTCTCCGGGCGGCGGCAATGTCAGCCCGCTCGTCGGCGGCGCACGCCGGCGCAGCGTCCGGTGGCAGCGGACCGTTGTCAGCATCGGTGCGGCCGCGGCCATAGCAGCCGTCGCCGTCATCGGCGTGACGGCGGTCCAGAACCGGCAGGCTCCCACCACCGCCGCCCCCACGGCCGCGGCATCCGGCGACCAGTCGCTGGCGGACAAGGTCGTCGTCGAGAACACCGGCTCCAACTACACCAAGGCACATCTGGCGACGCAGGCCGCGGCGCTGACGAAGCGCAGCGGGCCGACGCTCCCACCGGCACAGGTCGAGAAGCTCGGCTCGATGGCGACCAGCTCGGGCGTCCTCGCCTGTATGCAGTCCATCGGCGCCGGCCTGCTGCACGACCCTGACAAGATCACCGTCGACATCGCCCGGTTCCAGGGCAAGCCGGCGGCCGTCGTGGTCATCACCAAGGGCGCGAAATCCACCGCGTGGGTCGTCTCGCGCACCTGCTCGAAGGGCACCCCACCACTGGCCGGTCCCACCTCCGTGCACACCTGATTCGGGCCGCGTCTCACCGGGGAACAACCGCGCCATACGATCTGTTGATGCAGACAGCCGGTGGGTTCCCCGCCGGTCCCTTGTGCCAACCGAAGGACCCCTGTGAGCGACACGATCCACAACGTCATCATCATCGGTTCCGGCCCGGCCGGATACACCGCGGCCGTCTATGCCGCCCGAGCCAATCTCGAGCCGCTCGTCTTCGAGGGATCGGTCACCGCCGGCGGCGCACTGATGAACACCACCGAGGTCGAGAACTTCCCCGGCTTCCGTGACGCCATCATGGGGCCCGACCTCATGGAGGAGATGCGCGCCCAGGCGGAACGCTTCGGCGCGCAGCTCGTGCGCGACGACATCACCGAGGTCGACCTCACCGGCCCGGTCAAGACGGTCGTCGACGGCTCCGGCAACACCCACCGCGCCCGCTCGGTCATCCTCGCGATGGGTTCGGCCTACAAGGAGCTCGGCCTGCCCGACGAACAACGCCTCTCCGGCCACGGCGTCTCGTGGTGTGCCACCTGTGACGGCGCATTCTTCCGCGAACAGGACATCATCGTCGTCGGCGGCGGCGACTCCGCCATCGAGGAGGCGACGTTCCTCACCCGGTTCGCTCGCAGCGTCACCATCGTGCACCGCCGCGACCAACTCCGTGCGTCGAAGATCATGGCCGACCGTGCCTTCGCCAACGAGAAGATCCGGTTTGCGTGGAACAGCCAGGTCACCGCGATCCACGGCGACACCAAGGTCACCGGCGTCACCCTCACCGACACCGTCACCGGAGAGACCCGCGACGTCGAGGCGACCGGGGTCTTCGTCGCAATCGGCCACCTGCCGCGCAATGAACTGATCGCCGGCCAGGTCGACCTCGACGACGAGGGCTACGTGCTGACCCAGCCGGGCAGCACCGCAACCAACCTCGAGGGCGTCTTCGCCTGCGGCGATCTCGTCGACCACACCTACCGTCAGGCCATCACGGCCGCCGGCTCCGGGTGTGCCGCGAGTCTCGACGCGGAGCGCCACCTGGCGCGACTCGAGAGCCTGACCACCGCATCCGCGGCCGGCTGACCCACACCGCACACATCACCGATCGGGCCGACACCGGCGGCCCGGCAGAAGGGAAGGATCCAATGGCTACCAAAGAGACCTCCGACGCAACGTTCGAGGCCGACGTTCTGAAGAACAGCAAGCCGGTCATCGTCGACTTCTGGGCCCCCTGGTGCGGCCCGTGCAAGGCCGTCGCGCCCATCCTGGAGGAGATCGCCGAGGAGAACGCCGACAAGGTCGACCTCGTCAAGCTCAACACCGACGACAACCCGGCCACGTCCGCGAAGTACGGCATCACCGGCATCCCGACGCTCAACGTCTACGTGAACGGTGAGGTCGTCAAGACCCTCGTCGGCGCGCTGCCCAAGCCGAAGCTGGTCAAGGAGCTCTCCGACTACATCGGCTGAGCTCAGCACCACCGCATCGAGGGCGGGCGGATCCATGTCGGATCCGCCCGCCTTCGTCATGTTTCCCGTGAAACGCAGGTGCTCCCAACGCAGCATGGTGGTGCTGACCGCAGTGAAACCGGCGATACCGTTCACCACCGGATGAGGACTTGCGATGGTGTCAGGCCTGGTGCCCACCGCTCAGTAGCGCCTACGCGCCGGGGACGGTAACGGCCGTTTCACGTGAAACGCGGTGGTTCAGTCGTGCGGAAGCCCGAGGGTGTCCATGATGCGCTGCAGGTCGGCGACGCTGGCGAACTCGACCGTGAGCTTGCCCTTGCGCTTGCCGAGCGTGATGCCGACGCGGGTGTCGAGGCGATCGGAGAGGTTCGCGGCGAGGTCGTCGAGCTCGGG
>CAYPQR010000098.1:0-8573 GCA_964412865.1 uncultured Intrasporangiaceae bacterium | reverse complement strand
ACCTGCGCCTTGCCCTCCTTGGACTTGGCGTGCTGCGCGAAGATGTCGAGGATCAGCGCGGTGCGGTCGATGACCTTCACCTTGACGACGTCCTCGAGCCCGCGCCGCTGGCTGGGGGCGAGTTCGCCGTCGGCAATCACCGTGTCGGCGCCCTCGGCGATCACGATGTCACGCAGTTCCTTGGCCTTGCCGGAGCCCATCCAGGTGCCCGGATCGGGACGCAGCCTGCGCTGCACGACCCCCTCCAGCACCCGCGAGCCCGCGGTCTCGGCGAGCGCGGCCAGCTCCCGCAGTGAGTTCTCGGCCTCGGCGGCGGTGCCTTCGCTCCACACGCCGGCGAGGACCACTCGCTCCAGTCGCAGCTGGCGGTACTCGACCTCGGTGACGTCTTCGAGTTCCGTGGACAGGCCCTCGACTCGGCGGAGCGCGGCGCGCTCCTCGCGATCGAACTGTTCTCCGTCGGCCGAGCCGTCGATCAGGAAACCGGACTCGTCGAAGCGAGGATCGTCGTCCTGTGCCGACAACGCCTGCGCCCGGTCGTCGAGGAAATCGTGGTGTGCTGACATAGTCTCCCTTGGCTAGGCCACCATCGTCGCAAACGTCAACGCCGCCCGCGACCGGTTTATGCCGGTCGCGGACGGCGTCTCGCGACGGAGCCTGCGATCAGTCCTCCTGCGGTGGCCGGATGACCGCCACCGGGCAATGCGAGCGCTGGAGTATGCGGTGGCTGACCGATCCGAGGACCAGCCCGCGGAATCCCCCGGCGCCCCGCGAGCCGACCACGATCAGTTGGCCACCGGCCGACGCGGCGACCAGTGCATCCACCGGGTGCGCTCGCGCGACGCGACGCTGGACGGCGACGTCGGGATATTTCTCCTGCAGCGGCGCCAGCGTGTCGGCGAGGACCCGTTCACGCCGGGTCTCGTCGGCCGGGTCGTCGCCCCACCACGCGGTCACACCGATCAGCGGCAGGCCCTGATCGGCAGCCCATTCGAACGCGAACTCGGCCGCCAGCGCCGACGCCGCCGAACCGTCCACGCCGACGACGACTCCGACGTCCTCGCGCCACCGATACGTCTCGTCCGGCACCACGATCACCGGGCATGCGGCGTGCGCGGACACCTGCCGCGAGACCGAGCCGAGCAGGGCGCCGCGCAGACTGCCGTGGCCGCGGCTGCCGACGACCAGCAGATGCGCCGTCCCGCTCCGCTCGATGAGCGCGCCGGCCGCAGTGATCGCGGCGGACTCGCAGCTCACCTTCAGCTTCGGGCTGCGTTCCTGCGCGAGCAGCATCCGGCTGCCCAGAACGGTGTCCGGGCGGCCCGCGACGTCGTCCGGCGGGTAGGCACCGGAGCGGATCCAGAATCCGTCGTCGTCGCGTGCGTGGACCAGGTGCAAGGGTTTGTCGCGGCGCTCCGCCTCGTCGACCGCCCACATCAGCGCGGCATCGCCCGGTGTCGATCCGTCGACGCCGACGACGATCGCATCTTCTGGTGTCCGATTCATGTCAGTCTCCATCTCGAGTTGAGCTGGTGCTGCCGGCCGCAGCACACGGATGCGGTGGGTCGTGGTCACCCGCCGCGACGGATCTCGCGGCCGCTGATCTCCTCCGGGCGGATGCGGACCCACCGGGAGCCGGCGTCGTCGGGCAGCCAGCTGACCGACGCGGCAGAGAGCCGATCGTGGTCCTGCTCGTCCTCGATCTGGTCGACGATGCCCTTGACCAGCACGCTCCAGCCCGTCTTGTGCGACTCGTCGAACGCGTCGACCTCGAACGATGCGGGCGTGGATTCGGTGAGCGTCATCAGCTTGGCGCCCCATGAACTGCGGAACGCGATCGTGCCGTCGAGGAGCACATGGTTGACCGGCAGGATGTGGACGTCGCCGTCGTGGAAGAAGCCGACCCGGCCGACCTGTGCCTCGCTGATCCGGCGAAGCGATTCCGCCCGCGAGAGCACGACCAGACCCCGGTGATCGGTTCCCAGCGCTGCACTGCGTGGGTCGCCTGACATGGCGCCTCCTACGGTCCTCCGGTGACTCCGGCAGGTGGGCGCCGGCCCACCTGACCCTCAGTCTGGGCGCGGACGATCGCGGCGGCCAGGGACCAAGGTCCCCAGATGATCAGGGGCGCGGACGCGTGGGCGTGTGGGTGGCCACGAAGACGGCGGCCTGCGTGCGGCTGTCCATCCCGAGCTTGCCCAGCAGCGACGTGACGTAGTTCTTGACCGTCTTCTCGGCCAGTGACAGCTGCTCACCGATCTGCCGGTTGGTCAGACCTGCGGCGATCAGATGCAGGATCCTGCCCTCCTGCGGTGTCAGCGCGTCAAGTCGCCGGTCGGCGTCCGGTGGCGCCTGCCAGCTGGCGCGCAGCCGCCGCAACCGATCGTCGTCGAGCAGGTTCTCCCCCGCGGCCACCCTGTGGACGGCATCGATCAGGCCGTTGCCCCTGATGTCCTTGAGCAGAAACCCCGATGCGCCGGCCAGTACCGCCGCCGACAGGGCGCGCTCGTCGTCGTATGACGTGAGGATCAGTCCCTTGATCGACGGATCGACGGCCCGCACGTCCCGACAGGCGTCGACTCCCGAACCGTCCGGCAGTCGCACGTCGAAGATGACCACGTCGGGCCGTGTCGCCGGCGCACGGCGCACCGTCTCACGGGCGAGGCCGGACTCCCCCACGACGTCGATGTCCCCGTCGGATTCGAGCAGCTCCTTCAGGCCGCGCCGCACGACCTCGTGGTCATCGAGCAGGAAGACGCGAATCGTCATGGGACGTAGTCTCCTTCCTCATCTGACGCAGGGCGGTCGCCGATCATGAGCGGCCCTCCCAGGGCGCTTCCCAACGCAATCGTGTGCCGTGGGGGACGATCGGGCGCACCTCGAAGCGCCCCGATCGCCCGGCGGCGCGGGACCCGAGGTTGATCAGCCCGCCGTGTGCCACTCCCGGGTCGACGCCGACTCCGTCGTCCGTCACGGTGACGACGACGCTGTCGTGCACGTCGATCTCGACGCTGCCCTTGTCGGCATGTGCGTGTCTGGCGACGTTGGACAGCGCCTCCCGGACCACCGCGACCAGGTCGGCCTCCAGCGACCTGCTCAGGCCCGCGAGAGACCCCTCGATCACGAGACGCGGGGCGAACCCCAGGGTCTCGGTGCCTCCCTCGACGAGCGCGTGGATCTGCTCGCGGATACCCCCGCTGGGCAGGGGGCGGTGGAGCTCGAAGATGGTGTGCCGGATGTGACGGATCGCCTCGTCGAGTTCATCGACCGCACCGTCGATCCGGCTTCGCACCAGGTCGTTCTCGCTGAGCCGGGAGGCCGCCTGCAGCGACAGCCCGGTGGCGAACAGCCGCTGGATCACGTGGTCGTGCATGTCGCGGGCGATTCGGTCGCGGTCCTCGAACAGAGCCAGGCGGGTGCGATCCCGGTAGGCCCTCGCCGCCAGCAGGGCCAGACCGGTCTGCCGGGCGAGATCCTCCAGGATGCCGATGAGCCCGCCATGAACCGGCTCGGCCGGCGAGGCCCAGCCGACGAGCAGCAGACCGAGCCGCTCGGCTCCGACGCTCACCGGCAGGGCGGCGACCGGATCGTGTGCCGCCAGGCCGAGATCCGCACGGCAGGGCCGGGCCGACGCGTCGTCATACGCCATCAGGCCGGGCTCGGCGGAGTCGTGCAGGTGACGCCAGGAGGCGTCGTCGAGACTCGTGCCGGCCGGCATCCGGCGCGCACGCTCCGCCTCGGCCCCGCCGACCGCACGCACGATCAGCTCGCGCTCCTCACGGATGACGAGTGCCACGACGGCGGCCGACGTGAAGGCCGCGACGCGGGCCACCAGCAGCCGGAGCGAGCTCTCCTCGTCCTCGCTGCTCAGCAGCTCGCCCACCAGGTCCGCCATGAGCTCCGAGCGCCAGCGCTCCTGGCGGCTCGGGGCGCAGGTCGTGGGGTTCTCGCCGTCGCTCGAGTGCGCCGGCGAATCCGGCCGGGCGTGCATGACGGCAAGTCTAGAGTGAAGTCGTGGCGGTGAGGGACGACGCCGATGGCCCGGACCGATGAGGAGGAGCCATGGACGACACCGATCGGCGGGGGCTTCGCGTCCTCGATCGCGCGGAGTGCCTGCGACGGCTGCGTGAGGTGCCCGTGGGGCGGCTGGGCTTCACCCTCGACGGCTCGATGGTGATCCTGCCGGTCAACTTCGTCGTGCGCGGCGAGCGGATCTGTTTCAAGACGACCTGGGGTTCGAAGCTGCGTGCGGTGGCGAGCGAGGAGCAGGTGGTTTTCGAGGTCGATGACTATTCGGGCGGAAGAAGGCTCGGCTGGAGCATCCTCGCGCGGACGACGCCGAGCATGGTCGAGGACCAGGACATCAGGGCCGAGCTCGACGCCACGGGAATGACCCCCTGGGCGCCGCTGACCGAGAACGCCTTCTGGGTGCAGTTGCGCATCGACCGGCTCGACGGGCGGGAGATCCTGCCCGCCGTATGAGCGGCATCACGACCGTCGGCCCTATTTTTCACGATGGTATTTGGGTAAATTATGGATATGGCCGCCGCAACGACGCGACGGCCCCAGCAGGAGGACTCACACCATGACCATCACCATCTATGGCGACTTCACCTGTCCCTTCTCGTACCTGGCGAGCCGCCGCGTCGACCTGCTGACCAGCCACGGCGTCGACGTCGAGTGGCGGGCGGTGGAGCACGCGCCGCGGACTCCGCTGACCGGCCTCCAGCTGAGCGAGGAGCAGGCTCAGCAGATGAAGGAGGAGTGGCAGAGCGTCGAGAGCCTGCTGCTGCCCGGTGAAACGCTCCCGGGCAGGGCTCCGGCCATGCTCGCCAGCACCCAGGCGGCCGTCGCCGCCTACGCCGAGGCGGTCGGCGCGGGAGTGTCGGGCATCGTGCGCGATCTGCTCTTCACCGCATACTGGGTCGACGGCAAGGACATCGGTCACCCCGAGGTGCTGCGCACTCTGCTGTCCACGCCGTTCAGGCTGGGCACCTCGAGCTCCCACCCGCTGCACGAGTTCGGCTATGCCGTCACTCCCGCCCGCGGCCCGGTGACATCGGGCGCCTACCACCGCATTGCCGGATGGCGTTCGGACTGGGCAGAACTCGGCGATGCGACGATTCCTGCCATGCAGCGCAGCGGGGTCACACTCACCGGTGTGCCGGCGCTGCGGCGCCTCGGTGAGCTGATCGCCGACCATGCCGGCGAGACCGTCGCCGAGCCCGTTCTCGAACTGCCCGAGCCGTCCGGGCGGTTCTGGATCTGACCCGGACCGCTGCGCCGCGGCCGCCGAGCGGCCCCACCTGCACTACGTTGCGGATATGCCTGTTGCACCGCATATCGCGCAGCTACGTGAAAAGGTCGGCCACGATCTGCTCCTGCTCCCCTCGGTCGCCGTGCTTCCGATCGACGACTACGGCCGCGTGCTGCTGGTCCGGCAGACGGACTTCGGCACATATGGCACCGTCGGCGGGGCGATCGACGTCGATGAGGACCCTCTCGACGCCGGCCGGCGGGAGGCACGCGAGGAGATCGGTGTCGAGCCGGAGATCACGGGCATCGCGGGCGCGATCGGGGGGCCGCAGTTCCGCACCGTGTATCCCAACGGCGATCGGGTCGCCTACGTGAGCATCGTCTATACCGCCCGGATCCCACCGGGCGTGCAGATCACCCCCGACGACGACGAGGTCGATGACGCCCGCTGGTTCCGACAGGACGAGCTGACCGGGAAGGACGTCGGCGACTTCGCCCGCGAGACCTTCAAGACGCTCGGCTGGATCTGACCACGGCATCGATCCCGGGCCCTTCTCAGTAGGCTTGCGGCGTGCCCGATCACTACTTCAGCGCGCGGCCGGCGAGTGCCGACGAACGGCGCACGATCTCGGTGCGGCTCGCGGGCGCCGACCGGCGCCTGGTGACCGCCGCGGGAGTCTTCTCGCCGGGACGCGTCGACCAGGGCACCGCCGTGCTTCTGGCGCATGCACCGGAACCGCCCCGCTCGGGCGTCTTCCTCGACCTCGGATGCGGGTGGGGGCCGCTCGCGCTCAGTCTTGCGCTCGCCTCGCCCGAGGCGAGCGTCTGGGGCGTCGACGTCAATGCCCGGGCACTCGACCTGCTGCGGGCGAACGCCCGATCCCTCGGACTGGACAACGTGCACGCGGCCACCCCTGACGAGGTGCCCATGTCGCAGAGGTTCGACCTCATCTGGTCGAACCCGCCGATCCGCGTCGGCAAGAAGGCCCTTCACGAGTTGATGCGCACCTGGCTGCCACGCCTCGCCGCCGGCGGCACGGCATACCTGGTGGTGCAGAAAAACCTCGGGTCCGACTCGCTCCATCGGTGGCTGAACGAGGAGTTCGGCGACGACGGTCTGGCCACCGACCGGATCGCCAGCGCCAAGGGCTATCGCGTGCTGCGGGTCCGCCGCGGCTAGATCATCCGGATGCCGGTGCGTCAGTCCGGGACGGTCACCTGGCCCGTCGCCACGATCTGCGCCGGCCCGGACAGTGCGACACGCGCCGGCGTGATCCCGACGCCGAGACTGCCACCGGGCACGTCCACCCGCCAGTTGTGCTGCTCGGCGGGACGGCCGCCCCACCACCAGGTCGCCAAGGCCGCTGCGGCCGCGCCGGTGCCGCAGGACCGCGTCTCGCCGACGCCGCGCTCATGCACCCGCATCCTGATGTGCCCGGGCGCGAGCGCACGCACGAATTCGACGTTGGTGCCGTCCGGCGGCTCAGGGTCGACCTTCGGGACGACGGTCAGGTCAAGGGATTCCAGTTCGACCGTCGGCGGCAACGCGATGACGGTGTGCGGGTTGCCCAGGTCGAGGCTGAGAGCGGGCAGCGGTTCGCCCACCCCCGCGACCTGGACGACGGAGTCCATCCCCCGCTCCTGCGCCTCGTCCTCCCGGCTGAGACGCCACGGCCCGAGATCGGTGCTGAATCCGCCCTCGACCACGGAGACGCGCTTGACGCCCGCCCTCGTCACGATGTCGAACTCCGGGCCCTGGGCGAGGCCGTGATCGACGAGGTATTTCGCGAAAACCCGCGTGCCGTTGCCGCACATCTCGGCGAGCGAGCCGTCGGAGTTGCGGTAGTCCATGAACCACTCCGGGCCCTCCGGCAACCCGGGCTCGCGCGCGCTGCGTGCGCGCACCACCCGGATCATCCCGTCTCCCCCGATGCCACCGCGGCGGTCGCAGAGGAACGCCGTCTGCTCGGCGGTGAGGGCCAGCCGCCCGTCCGGGTCGGGCACGAGGACGAAGTCGTTGTGCGTGCCGTGGCCCTTGGCGAATTCGATCGTGGTCACACCGTCATCCTCTCGCACTCTCGTCCTCCGCCGCCCGCAGCACCTGCAGCACCCGCTGCAGCAGGTCGGGTGTGTCATGTGGCAGCCAGTGGACCCTCGGGTCGGAACGGAACCACGACAGCTGCCTGCGAGCGAGCTTGCGGGTGGCCGTGCAGGTCGAACGCATCGCCTCCTCCTGGTCCATCCGCCCGTCGAGTTGCGCGAGCGCCTGCGCGTATCCGATCGCACGGGAGGCAGTCCGTCCCTCGCGCAGACCATGCCCGAGCAGACCCTCGACCTCGGCCGGCAGGCCATCGTCCCACATGCGCCGCACGCGCATCTCGATGCGCTGATCCAGCACCTCGCGAGGAGCGTCCAGCCCCACCATGACCGTCGGCCGCTCGAACGTGCGGGTGGGCATGGTGGCACTGAACGGCCGTCCGGTGAGCTCGATGACCTCGAGCGCACGCACGATCCGCCGTCCGTTGCCGGGCAGGATCCGCTCGGCGGCGGCGGGGTCCCGCTCGAGGAGAAGACCGTGCAACCGCGCGGCACCCTCGTGCTCGAGCCGTCGCTCCCACCTCGCGCGCACCTCGGCGTCCGTCGGCGGGATGTCCAGCCGGTCGAGCGACGCGCGCACATACAGGCCCGAGCCGCCGACCATGACCGGCAGCCTGCCGCGGCTTCTGATCCGCGCCATGTCGTCACGTGAGTGCAGTTGGTATGCAGCCACACTCGCCTCCTCGCGCACGTCGAGCACATCGAGCTGATGGTGAGGGACACCACGGCGTTCGGCGATCGTCAGCTTCGCGGTGCCGATGTCCATTCCCCGATAGAGCTGCGATGCGTCGGCACCGACGACCTCGCCCCCGAGTGCGAGGGCCAGCTCCACCCCGAGGTCGGACTTGCCGACGGCGGTCGGACCCACGATGGCAATGATTTCGGGCGCGCTCACGGGGACGAGTCTGCCAAGCCGTCAGTAGACCATCCGCATGACCTGCCGCACCGTCGCCAGCGTGGCGCGCGCGACACCCCGGGCGCGCTCGTTGCCGTCTCGCAACACGTCGCGCAGATATCCGGGATCGGCGGCCAACGCGCGCCGCCGACGCCGATGCTCGGCGAGGCCGTCATTGACCGCGTCGATCACCACCTTCTTCAGCAGCGCCGATCCCCCGTCGCCGATCTCCTCGGCAAGCCGCTGCGGCGAGTCACCACGAAACAGTGCCGCAGTCATGAGCATGCTCGACACCTCGGGGCGACCGGCGGGGTCGTAGGTGATC
>CAYPQR010000097.1:0-8584 GCA_964412865.1 uncultured Intrasporangiaceae bacterium | reverse complement strand
GGGCGGGGGACATGCGGAGGGAGCGTGGACGGGTCTGGCGGGAGCACATCCGCCCCGGAGAGCATGACGCAACGTCCGGTTGAAGAACGGGCGGATGTGCGGTGGGGGTACCCCCAGCACGAAGTGCCAGGGGGAGTTGCGACCGCAGCGTGTCCCCCGCCCCGACCTTGGTGACCACTCCGGCGACCCGGTTGGCAAGGAATGTTGCGAGGTCTCGATACGCTCGCGCTGGGGCGCTCGCTACTCGACCAGCCAGGTGGTCACTTTCACGCCGGCAAGGCGTCACGAGTGCCACGGAAACTCGACCAGCTGGAGGGCTCCGATGTCAGGCGAGGCGGGTGAGCCAGCCCTTCGCGTCGTCGGCCTTGCCGAGCTGGATGTCGAGAAGGGTCTGGCGGATCTTGCCCGCGACCGGGCCGGCGTCGTCGCTCGGACCGAAGGTGACTTCGCCGCCGTCCCAGGCGAGGCGATGCACCGGTGTCACGACGGCCGCGGTGCCGCACGCGAATGCCTCGGTGATCTGGCCGGATTCGGCACCCTCTCGCCATTCGTCGATGCCGATGCGGCGCTCCTCGGGCTGCAGGTCGAGCTCCTTGGCCATCTCGAGGATGGACTTGCGGGTGACGCCCTCGAGGATCGACCCGGACAGAGCCGGTGTGACCAGGCGACCGTCCTTGGTGACGAGGAAGATGTTCATGCCGCCGAGCTCCTCGATCCACTTCTGCTCCACGGAGTCGAGGAACACGACCTGGTCGCAGCCGTGCTCGGAGGCCTCGGTCTGCGCGGCGAGACTCGCGGCATAGTTGCCGCCGCACTTCGCGGCGCCGGTGCCGCCGACGCCGGCGCGGGAGAAATGCGTCGAGATCCACAGTGACACCGGCTTGAGCCCGCCGGAGAAGTATGGGCCGGCGGGCGAGGCGATCACGCCGTAGGTGACCTCCGCCGCGGGACGCACGCCGAGGAACGCCTCGGATGCAAACATGAACGGCCGCAGATAGAGACTCTCCTCACCGCTGCGTCCCGCGTCGGGCACCCACGCCCTGTCGACCTGCACGAGCTGCTTCAGCGACTCGACGAAGTCGGCCTCCGGCAGGATGGGCAGCGCGAGGCGCGCGGCACTGCGAGCGAACCGCGCGGCGTTGGCCTCGGGGCGGAACGTCCAGATCGACCCGTCGGGGTGGCGGTAGGCCTTCATACCCTCGAAGATCTCCTGCGCGTAGTGCAGGACGGCCGCACTCGGCATCAGCGAGAGGGGGCCGTAGGGCATCACCCTGGCGTCGTGCCATCCCTCGTCCTTGGTCCAGGTGATCTGCACCATGTGATCGGTGAAGTTCTTGCCGAATCCGGGGTCGGCGAGGATCTTTTCGCGATCCTCATCGCTGGTGGGGTCGGGGCGCTGCGTCACCTGGAAGGTCAGTGGGTTCGCCATGGTTCCTCCTGCGCTGGCGTCGAGTCGATCCGCGTGGTGTGGCGGATGTGATCGTGGTCACTCGTCAGATTACGCCAGCGGCGATCGCGTCCCCCACCTGGCTGGTCGAGCGTGCGGCGTCACCGCGCGACGCGAGGTCGGCGGCCACCGCGGCCTCGATCCGTGCCGCCTCGTCGTCGCGGCCCAGGTGGGCCAGCAGCATGGCGACCGACAGGATGGTCGCGGTCGGGTCGGCCTTGCCCTGACCGGCGATGTCGGGCGCGGAGCCGTGCACCGGCTCGAACATGCTCGGTGCGGTGCGGTCGGGGTTGATGTTGCCGGATGCCGCGAGACCGATGCCGCCGGTGACCGCCGCCGCGAGGTCGGTCACGATGTCGCCGAACAGGTTGTCGGTGACGATCACGTCGAACCGTCCCGGGTCGGTGACCATGTAGATCGTGGCTGCGTCGACATGCGAGTAGTCGGTGGTCACGTCGGGGAACTCCCGGCCGACCTCCTCGACGGTGCGCCGCCACAGGTGGCCGGCATACGAGAGCACGTTGTGCTTGTGGATCAGCGTGAGGTGCTTGCGCTCCCTGGCCTGCGCCCGTGCGAACGCGTCCCGCACGGCACGCTCGGCGCCATATCGGGTGTTGACGCTCACCTCGGTCGCCAGCTCCGCCGCGGTGCCGACACGCAGCGCTCCCCCGTTGCCCGTATACGGCCCCTCGGTGCCCTCACGCACCACGACGAAGTCGATGCCCTGCGGCGCGACCCTCGCGACGTCCAGCGGCGAACTCGTGCCGGGGAAGAGGCGGGCCGGGCGCAGGTTGATGTAGTGGTCCAGTGCGAAGCGGATGCGCAGCAGCAGCTCACGCTCCAGCACGCCGCTCGGCACGCTCGGGTCGCCGATCGCCCCGAGCAGGATGGCGTCGTGGCCGCGCAGCTCGTCCAGCACGCTGTCGGGCAGCGTCTCGCCGGTGCGGTGCCACCGCTTGGCGCCTAGGTCGTATTCGGTGGCGTCGACCTTCGCGCTCGACGCCGCCTGCAGCACCTTGAGCCCCTCGGCGACCACCTCCGGGCCGATGCCGTCGCCGCCGATGACGGCGAGATTGATGTGGTCGGTGCCGGTCGCGGAAGTCATGCCGTCAGCGTAGAGCCGCGTCTTGCTATGTGACATCTGAATCTCACAATCCGAAAGGGTGCAATAGCGCAATGCAGCGTCATCATTGCCGGCGGCGGCCAGGAGTGTTGACGCTCCGTGGCGCTATTGCGTGACATGCGACGGGCTCCGACCCGGCCAGGTCGGAGCCCGTCGAACGGTGAGGTCCGCGTCAGTCGCGCAGGTCCATCGACTCCTGCAGCGCGCGGCGTGCGTCCATCTGCTCTTCGGTCATGGGGATCAAATCCTTCGTCTGCCGGCAGCGGCCGGCGTCGTTCGAGAAAGTCTGTATGAGGTGAGTCCGATCAGCGCAACGCGGGATCTCCGCGGCGAGCTGCTGATCTAGAAGGACTCGCCGCGGCGCCGAAGGATGAGGATGCGTCGCGTCATGGCAAAAATAGTAGGACGCCATATCATCTTTCGATAGCGAGGTCTCACCATTCGAGACGTGCGGGCGGCCAATCCGACCGGGCCGCAAACGACCCGTCGCGCCGCACACCACGTAGGCTTACTCGCCGGTAGGGTCGTTGGCCCCACCCGAACGATCCCCGATTCGAAGGTGCCGCCGCCTCGTGACGACGTATGCCCGCCGGACGCTCCCGCAGCCGCGGGTCGCCACGCGTCCGGCCACGAAGCACCGCCCGGCGCTCGATGGCGTGCGCGCGCTCGCCATCCTCCTCGTCATGACCTTCCACGGGCTGGACCAGCAGCCCAAGGGCGGGTTCTTCAGCGTCGACGTCTTCTTCGTGCTCTCCGGGTATCTGATCGCCGGCCTGCTCTTCCAGGAACATCGCACGTGGGGCAGCCTCGACCTGGCCGGCTTCTACGTGCGGCGTGCCCGCCGCCTGCTGCCCGGCCTGGTCGCCGTCGTCATCGGCATCACCCTGATCTGCCCGCTCGTGGTCGATCAGACCGCGAAGTCGACGCTGCGCTCCGACGGCCTGTCCACCATCTTCTACTTCGCCAACTGGCACTTCATCAGCAGCGACCAGTCCTACTTCCAGCAGTTCGGCGACCCCTCCCCGTTCCGGCAGATGTGGACGCTCGCGATCGAGGAGCAGTTCTACATCGTCCTGCCGATCACCATGCTGGTGCTGCTGCGGCTGACCCGGCGGCACCGGCACCGGCTTGCCTGGATCTTCGTCGGCCTCGCCGGGCTGTCGGCGCTGTGGATGGCGCACCTGTTCACGCCGGGCCAGGACCCGTCGCGGATGTACTACGGCACCGACTGCCGCGCCCAGGATCTGCTGCTCGGGTCGGCGCTCGCGGTGTGGATGGCGGGCGCCGACCGCCGCCGTCTCGCCCGGAGCCCGCGCGCGGTGAACGCCGTCGGCATCGGGGCGTGCCTCGCAATGGCGGCCTTCTTCCTTCTCGTCGGTGACGGCAATCCGTTCACCTACCGCGGCGGCTTCTTCGTCTTCGTGCTCGCGACCTGCGCGGTCATCGCGGTCGTCGAGATCGACCAGCGGGGCGTCGTCGCGCGGGCGTTCGGCTACCGCCCGTTCGCCTGGGTCGGCAAGATCTCCTACGGCCTGTATCTGTGGCACTGGCCGGTGTTCGTCATGATCAGCACCCGCCATACCGGCCTGACCGGAGCGCCCCTCTTCGTCACCCGGTTCGCCGTCAGCTTCGCCCTCGGCGCGCTGTCGTTCCATCTGCTGGAGGAGCCGATCCGCCGCTACGGCATCAAACGCTGGTGCGGCCGCACGGCCGGCATCATCTCGGGGTATGCCGTGTTGCCACTCACCGCGCTCCTCGTGCTGGCCTCCACCTCGACCGTCCACGCCAACCCACTGATCGGCGCCTCGGCGGGCAGCGGCTGGGACACCGACACCGGCGACGTCCACGCCGCCGAGCGGGTGCTGATCGTCGGCGACTCCGTGGGCTTCTCGATCGGCTACAACTTCCCGCAGAAGACCTATCCCGGCGTCGCCGTCACCGGGCACGTCCTCATCGGTTGCGGCACGGCATACCAGTATCTGGTGGTGAACGGGCACCCGCAGTCCGGCCCCAACAAGAAGTGCGCCGGCCAGTTCGACCAGTGGGGCACCTACGTCGACCAGACGAACGCGCAGGTCGTCATCTGGTCGATGGGCGGCTGGGACGTGCTCGACCACAAGATCGACGGCCGGATCCTGAAGGAGCGCAGCCCCGCCTACGCCCGCTATTTCCGCGGGCGTCTCGAGCAGGGCCTGAAGGCGCTCGGGCCGGACGTGCAGTTGGTCATCCCGAACATCCCCTGCTATCACCAGCCGAAATACGTCGTGCAGGGACAGAACATCGCCACCGACCGCAACGACCCGAAGCGTGGCGCGGCCCTGAACAAGATCCTGCGCGGCTTCGCGCACGCCCATCCCGACCGGGTGCATCTGGTCGACGTCGCCTCCAGGCTCTGCCCGGGAGGCGAGTTCACCGAGAAGCTGCACGGCGTCCGGGTGCGTGAGGACGGGGTGCACTACACCGCGGCCGGCGCGAAGCTGTTCTGGAAGTGGGTCATGCCGACGATCGACAGGGTGACCGACGACAACAGCGGCGGCTCCACGAGGTGAGCGTCTCGCTGTGAGGACGGCCCCGGCCAAAACGGGACGGCGACGTGTCCGACTGCTTGGCTACGATGAACGGGTGGCTGCCGACCTGACCCTGCTCACGCGCGTCACCTACCGTGGCCGGCCGGTCGCCAGTCCGCGCGTGCGGCAGCTGCTGGCGGCCCTCAGCGCAGACCTTCGCACCGGCGCCAGCAGCGCGCGGCTGATCGACGTCCTGTGGCCGGACGATCAGCCGAGTCACCCTGCCAAGGCACTGCAGGTGCTGGTCTCCCGCGCGAGAAGCGCGCTGGGCAGCGACCTCATCGTCAGCACACCCACCGGATACCGGCTGGGGCTCGCCCCCGAGCAGGTCGACGCGCACCGTGCTGCGCTCGATGCCGCCGCCTGCGAGCGCGCGGCCCGTGAGCACGACTGCGACGCCGCGCTCTCCCACGCGGAGTCCGGCCTGGCGCTCTGGGACGCCCCGTCCGACAGCGCCGACGGCGCCGACGACCCGCTCGGTGAGTTGCGCGCCGAACACGAGGCCGTGCGAGTGTCGCTGACGCGCGGCCGGGCTCTCGCGCTCGCCGCACTGGGACGCCACGAGGAGGCCCTGCCGATCCTGACCGAGCTGGCCGAGAGCAATCCGCTCGACGAGCCGCTGCTGGTGGCGGTGTTGCGCTGCGAGGCGGTCACGACGGGAGCGCCGGCCGCGCTGGAGCGGTATGAGACGCATCGGCGCCGGTTGCGAGACAGCCTCGGCTCCGACCCGGGCCCGGCGCTGCAGCAGGTGCAGCGCGAGTTGCTCGACGGGCAGGTGCCGCGCCAGGTGCGCGGGGGCATCCCATACCAGCCGAATTCGCTCGTCGGACGTGACGACGATCTGGCCGCGGTGCTCGCGATGATCGCCCGCTCCCGGGTGACCTCCATCGTCGGGCCGGGTGGGCTCGGCAAGACCCGGCTGGCACACATGGTCAGTCACCGGGTCGATCAGCCCCGCGTGCAGTTCGTCCCACTTGCGGGTGTGTCGTCACCGGACGGCGTGGCCGCCGAGGTCGCGTCGGCGCTCGGCGTGCGCGACCCGCGGATGCGGCACGACGTGCAGATCGGTGCGCCTCCCCGTGACATCCACGCGACCATCATCGATGCGCTCTCGCCGGGGCCGAGCCTGCTGGTGCTCGACAACTGCGAACACGTCATTGCTGCAGCGGCCGACCTGGTGCGTGCGCTCATCGAGCTGTCCCCCGACCTGCACGTGCTCACCACGAGCCGGGCGCCGCTCGGAGTCAGCTCGGAATCGGTCTACCTGCTGCCCGAACTCGACCTGACCCAGTCGGTCGATCTGTTCACGCAGCGGGCCAGGGCCGCGCGACCCGATGTCGACCTCCCCACGGACGCCGTGCAGCGACTGTGCTCGCATCTCGACGGCCTGCCGCTGGCCCTCGAACTGGCCGCGGCGCGAGTGCGGGTCATGTCCGTCCCCCAGATCGCCGACCGGTTGACCGACCGCTTCGCCCTGCTGCGCGGCAGCGCACGGGATGCTCCGGCACGCCACCGCACGCTCCAGGCGGTGATCGACTGGAGCTGGGATCTGCTCGACGCCGAGCAGCAGTCGACGCTGGTGACGCTGTCAGTGTTCCCCGACGGCTTCACGCTGGATGCCGCGGAGGCGGTGCTCGCCGACGACACCCGCGACCCGATCGACCCGCTCGATGCGCTGGTCGAGCAGTCCCTGCTGAAGGTCGAGGACCGCCCGACCGGCATCCGCTACCGCATGCTGGAGACCGTCCGCGAGTTCGGCACCGCCCACCTGGAGCGTGCCGGCCGCATCGACGACACTCGGGCGCGATTCCAGCGGTGGGCGACCGATCTGGCGACGGCGAGCATCGAGCCGCTGTTCGGCCCCGACCTGGTGCCCGTGCTCGACCGCTTGACCGATGAACAGGACAACCTGGTCACCGCGTTGCGCAACGCCATCGAGGACGGCGACGGGTGGACGACGGCCGCCACCTTCGGAGCCCTCGCGTCGATGTGGGCCGTGCGCTCCAATCACACACGCACCCACGCCTACAGCGCCGACGTCGCCTATCTGCTCTCACACTTCAGTCCGTCCGGCGATCAGGTCGAGGTCGTACGCAGCGCCCTCACCTTCTGTATGACGGACGTCCTGAGCGGCCGGCGCAGCGGCATCCGCGCGATGAATGCGCTGCGAAGCCTCCCCGACGCAGTGCCCGACAACCCGATCAGGGCGATGTCGGTGCTGATTCCGTTGATCGGCAGGCACCTCGAGGCCCCTGTCCCCGTGCTCGAGCCACTTCTCTCGTCGCCTCATCGCGCGATGGTCGCCGCGACGGCGATGCTGCAGGCGCACCTGCTCGAGAACGACGGCTATCTGCGAGAGGCGCTCGAGGTGACCGAGTCCGGTTTCCGCGCCGTCTCGAGAGAGCGCGACCCGTGGCTCCATGCGATGTATCTCGCCCGACTGGCCGAGATCCATCTGCAACTGGGTGAACACGTCGAGGGTGAGCGGCGCCTGCGCTCGGCACTCCCGCTGCTGGAGGCCATGCGGATGAACCCGGACGTCCAGGCGACGCACCGGTCGCTGGCCCTCACCGCCATATCGCGGGGCGACACCGAGACCGCCGCGGCGGAGCTCGAGCTGGCCGAGCGCGTTTTCGACGACGCCGGTTTCATCCCGGGCACGTTCGACGAGATGCGCACGCGGGCCGAGTTCGAGTTGTCGACCGGCCGTGTCACCGAGGGTCTGCGCAGATGGCGCCATGCCGTGGAGCGGACACGGCGCGAGGGCGGCGACTGGCCGGTCAACGACCCGCCCGGCCTCGAACCGTGGACCGTCATGACCGAGGGCCAGGCGCTGGCCGCCCATGCCCGATTCGATCGTCTCGACCTCGTGCCGACGCTCGCGTCGTCCCTGTCGGACAAGCTGCACGAGATGGCGGAGCCGCTCGACTCCGCCAGGTCCCACCGCGCCCTGTTCATCGTCGACATGCCGGTCTGTGGTTCGGCCCTGCTCGGCATCGGACTCGCCGCCCTGCGAGGAGATGGGGCCGCACAGTCGATCGGCGCGTCCATCGTCGCGGTGGCCGACACGATGGCCTACCCTCGCTACCAGCCCTGCGTGCCGTATTCGTGGATCCGGGAATTCACCTGGGAAACAACAGGGTCGGCATACGACACCGCAACGGCGTCGTATGCCGACCTGGACCCGGGAGAGCGCCTGCCCGAGGCGCTGCGCCTGCTCGACAAGCTCCCTCAGTCGAGTCGGCGGTAACCGCGCAGCGCCAGCGGCAGGAAGATCGCGACGACCGCGGCGCATCCGACCAGGGCCCAGCCGACCTGGCTGTCGACCACGCCGTCGTTGGCCAGGGAGCGGATCGCCGAGACGATGTGCGACACCGGGTTGATCTTGACGAACCCTTGCATCCAGTCGGGCAGCGTGTCGATCTGCACGTAGGCGTTGGACAGGAA
>CAYPQR010000096.1:0-8717 GCA_964412865.1 uncultured Intrasporangiaceae bacterium | reverse complement strand
CAGGAGTCACCAAGACGGAGATCAAGCCGCAGGTGCACGAGTGGACGTTCGAGAATGGCTCGTCGATCATCGTGCTGTCCGAAGGCCGTCTGATGAACCTCGGCAACGCGACCGGCCACCCGTCGTTCGTCATGTCCAACTCGTTCGCCAACCAGACGATCGCCCAGATCGAACTGTTCACCAAGCCCGGTGCATACGACAAGCAGGTGTATGTCCTGCCCAAGCACCTCGACGAGAAGGTCGCCCGTCTGCACCTGGACGCCCTGGGCGTGCGGCTCACCGAACTGACCAAGGAGCAGGCGGACTACCTCGGCGTCGACGTCGCCGGCCCCTACAAGCCGGAGCACTACCGCTACTGATCCGCCCGGCCCCCGCACGCTCGCCGGAATCCGACCGATCGATCCGGTGAGTCGTGCCGGGCGGAGCGGACGTGCGGGAGGGCGGCCTACCCCCTACGCCCCCTCCGCATGTCCCCCGCCCCTCTCATGCGTTCGCGCCGCCCGGACCTGCCGCTCACGATCGCGTCACGTGTTGCTGTCACTGCGCGGTGGTGCCAGACGAGTGTGTGAAGATTGCGGAGAGCAGACCCACGGAAGGAAGCCTGATGAAAGGTCGTGTGCTGATCGTCGACGACGACCCGTCGTTGGCCGAGATGCTGGGCATCATCCTGCGCAGTGAGGGTATGGAGGTCAGCCACTGCGCCGACGGCGCCGGTGCCTTGGAGGCGTTCCGCAACCATCGGCCCGACGTGGTCCTCCTCGATCTGATGCTTCCCGGGGTCGACGGCGTCGAGGTGTGCCGGCGCATTCGCGCGGAGTCGGTCGTGCCGATCGTGATGCTCACCGCACGCACCGACACGACCGACGTCGTCGCGGGTCTGGAGTCCGGAGCCGACGACTATGTCACCAAGCCGTTCAACCCGCAGGAACTCGTGGCGCGCGTGCACGCGCGGCTGCGTCGCGGGGACGAGCCGGAGGCAGAGACGCTCGAGGTCGGCGATCTGACCATCGACGTGCCCGGGCACACGGTCAAGCGGGCGGGGGAGCCGATCGGGCTGACCCCTTTGGAGTTCGACCTGCTGGTGGCGCTCGCACGCAAGCCGTGGCAGGTGTTCACCCGCGAGGTGTTGCTGGAGCAGGTGTGGGGATACCGGCATGCGGGTGACACGCGGCTGGTCAACGTGCACGTGCAGCGGTTGCGTGCGAAGGTCGAGACGGATCCCGAGCACCCGGAGATCGTCGTGACGGTCCGGGGCATCGGCTACAAGGCCGGGCCGGCCTGATGGGGCGAAAGCTGTGAGACTCGGTGACCACGCACGATGACGGTGCACGCCGCGGTCACTGGCTCGAGGTCGTCTCGGGCTGGTTGGGCGGTGCGCTGCGATTCGTCCACCGGCGGTGGCGGCAGTCGCTTCCGCTGCGCGTCGTCGTCATCACGACGATCGTCGGCGGGCTGTTCACCCTCGGCCTCGGCACCTACATGTATCAGCGCATCGCCGACGGGCTGGTGCAGAGCCGCGTCGCGACCGCCGAGCAGCAGTCGCTGGCCAAGCGCGCCAACGCGCAGAACTACTTCAACAACACCGACCGCACCGACCCCGCATCGCTGAAGCTGGTGGCGCAGCAGACCGTCCAGTCGGTCGGTTCGTCGGGCGACGACCAGTCGGTGCAGGTCGTGATGGAGCAGTCCGTGGGCAACAGGTTCCAGGCGTTGCCCAAGATCAGCTGGGGCGGCGTGAGCCCGTCGATCATCCCCGACGAGATCCGGCACGCGCTGGCCGCCGACCCGCAGCACCAGCAGGTCATGATCATCACCGCGCCCTATCAGAACGAGCGGCATGTGCCGGCCGTGCTCGTCGGCTCGCGCATCACGGTGCCCAACGCGGGCAGCTACGACCTGTTCTTCATCTATTCGATGGCCGCAGAGCAGCGTTCGCTGGACATCGTGAAGAGTTCCTTCCTGGCCGGTGGCGCCGCACTGATCCTGCTGTTGGCAGGTCTGGCCTACCTCGTCACCCGTATGGTGGTCGCCCCGGTCCGTTCGGCCGCCCACGTCTCCGAGCGACTCACGGCGGGTGCACTCAACGAGCGGATGCAGGTCTCCGGGGAGGACGACCTGGCTCGGCTCGCCACGTCGTTCAACGCGATGGCCGACAGTCTGCAACGACAGATCAGACAGCTGGAAGACCTGTCCAAGCTGCAGCAACGGTTCACCTCGGACGTCTCGCACGAACTGCGCACTCCGCTGACCACGATCCGCATGGCCGGGGACCTCATCTATGCCAGCAGGGAGGATTTCACGGCGCAGGTCGCGCGGTCCGCGGAGTTGTTGCACCGGGAGCTGGGCCGGTTCGAGGCGCTGCTCACGGATCTGATGGAGATCAGCAGATTCGACGCCGGCGCCGCAGCGTTGCAGTCGGAGACGGTCGATCTGCGGCGCATCGTCGAGAGCGTCGTCGAGGCGGCGGCTCCGCTGGCGGCCAGCGCGGACATCCCGGTGCGGGTCCACGCCCACATCCCGGCATTCGCACCGATGGACCCGCGACGCATCGAGCGGATCGTCCGCAACCTGGTCTCCAACGCCATCGAGCACGCCGAGGGCAAGCCGGTCGACATCTCGGTCGGCGTCGGTACGACTGCGGTCGCCGTGTCGGTGCGCGACTACGGCGTCGGCCTCAAACCGGGAGATCAGGCGATGGTGTTCAACCGCTTCTGGCGGGCCGACCCCGCGCGAGCCCGCACCACGGGCGGCACCGGCCTCGGCCTGTCCATCTCGCTCGAGGATGCGCAGCTGCACGACGGATGGCTGCAGGCGTGGGGCGAACCGGGGCGAGGCTCGTGTTTCCGGCTCACGCTGCCACGCAAGGCCGGAGTACCGATCCGCACCTCACCGCTGTCGCTCTCGCCGGACGACTCGGACGTGGGCGAGTCGCAGGTCCGCGGCAGCAGCCTGACCGGCGCGGGGACGGCGGAGCGGCCGGCCGACCAGTCTCCGGGGCGGAATCCGACATGAGGTGGCCCAAAGTCGTCTTCGCCCTCCTGGCCGCCATGCTGCTGGGCGGGTGTGCCGGGCTGCCGACCAGCAGTTCGGTGCGCGCGCAGCAGGCGATCAGCAATTCGCCCGTACCCAATCCCCCGAAGGTCTATCCGAACCCGCCCCAGCCCGGCGAATCGCCCCGGGAGATCGTGGGCGACTTCCTGCGGGCAGGCAGCAGTCCCGACGAGGACTTCCGCATCGCGCGGCTCTACCTGACTGCGGCGGCCAGCAACACCTGGGACCCTGCCGGCCACCCCACGATGGTGACGACGACGGAGCAGCAATACAGCGTCACCGAGTTGTATGGCGCGCCGGTGCGTGCCCACGCCAAGGCAGTCGCCTCGCTGGACAGCACCGGTCATCTGACCGAGCTCGAGACGCACGAGGGCGTGGACGCCAGCTTCCACCTGAAGAAGGTGCGCGGTCAGTGGCGGATCTCGTCGCTGCCGAAGGATTTCGGGGCGTGGATCAGCCTGGCCGACTTCACGCGGCTGTATACGAGCCACGTGGTGTATTTCGCGGACACCCTCACGCACACGCTGGTGCCGGACACGCGCTGGTATCTGTCCAGCGGTGAGGCGACGGCGCTCGCGCGCGCGGTGCTCGGCACACCGCCGTCGTGGATGCAGGGGAGGGGGCATCGCGCGATGCCGCGCGGCACGCGACTG
This sequence comes from uncultured Intrasporangiaceae bacterium, assembly GCA_964412865.1. GTDB lineage: Bacteria > Actinomycetota > Actinomycetes > Actinomycetales > Dermatophilaceae > Leekyejoonella. The sequence goes on along the minus strand of CAYPQR010000096.1, from coordinate 5,013 downwards.
GAGGTCGATGCCGTGCCGATCAACGGTGACGGTGTGGCAACCGTCGACCTGTCGGAGCAGGCGCTGCAGGCCGATTCGGCGACACGGCGCGCGATCTGGGCCTCCATGATGGCGACCCTGGAGGCGCTGCCCAGCGTGCGATCCGTGCGTCTGACCGTCGGTGGCAGCCCCTTGGCCATCGGCCGCACGAGGAGTGCGGTCACCGATCTGGATGACCTGGGATACCAGCTGGTCCAGCGCGATGGCTCTGCGGTCATCCTGCGCAACGGCGGACAGCTGATGTGGGCGGATCCGGTGAGGCGCACCGGGCGGCCGAACCTGATCAAACCGTCGGGGGACGACCGGGTCAAGCTGCCGACGCTGAACAAGAATTGGACGCGGGTCGCGGCGTCGTCGAGCGGAGCGGATGTCGCCGCCGTCTCCGGAGACCGGCGATCCCTCGGCCGATGGGTGCATCGCCGCCTCACGGTGCTGACCTTCGGGACGCACCTGATCAAGCCGAGCTTCGCTCCGGGGCACGAACTGTGGGTCGCGGGTCACGCTCTGTCGACCACCGGCCAGCAGCCGGCCGACGACGACGGAAGCGTCGTCTGGTTCATCGACACCTCGGTGTCGGCGCAGCGTGCCAGACCCCAGGTGGTGTCGGTGCCGTGGCTGGGTGATTCGACGGTGCTGGCGCTGCGCGCGTCGCCGGAGGGCGACCGGATGGCGGTGGTGGTGCGGACGGCGTCGGGCCGGACGCGCCTGATGCTGTGCGGCGTCGTCCGCGACAAGCACGGCGCCCCCAGCGCACTGAGCACACCGGTCCGGCAGGCCCGGCCGGTCTCGCAGATCAGCGACGTCACCTGGGTCGACGGGTCCACGCTGGCGGTGCTCGGCTCCAACGACCCCAGCAGTTCGCGGCCACAGCCGATTCTCGTGCCCATCGGAGGCATGGTGACGGCCATGGGCAAGGCACCCGGAGCCGACTCGATCGTGGGCACCGGTGCCGGCGCCGCGCAGGTCTTCGTGGCGACCAGCCACCGCGGCGTGCTCGAGCGCTCCGGCAAGCGATGGGAGCAGTTCGGCAGCGCCTCGCAGGTCATCGCACCCGGCGCGTGAGACTCCCCGGCATCATTCATTGGTCTCACGGGCATGCACAACGCGGTCTTCGAGATCGCCATTCGGGCCCCTACGTCTCGCCGAGATCGCGATACCCGGCCCCATTTTCGATTTTGAGCCCACCTATTGCGCTCTCGCCGTCGCCAGGGTGCCAGAGGACTTGACCCCTGGAGAATCTCCACACCCCCGGGCACCTGCCTCATGTCGTCCACAGGACTGGTCTCGTCGATGGGCGGATCGCGATCGCCACGATGGACTGGCCGTATGAGTGCGCGATCGCTGGCCCGCGAGATGCTCGATCTGGCCCTGCCCAGGCGGTGCGGCGGATGCGATCGGCCGGGGGTCGGGCTGTGCGCGGAATGCGCCGCATACCTGCGCGCGCTTCGGTCGGCACGGGCATACCGGACCGCGCCGTCGCCCTGTCCGGACCGATTCCCGGCCACCTGGGCGCTCGCGGCCTATGACGGGCCGCTGGCGGCGATGCTGCGCTGCTACAAGGACGACGATCGGCTGGATCTGAGGGAACCGCTCGCCGCGCTGTTGCGGGACAGCCTCGCGGAGGCCGTCGCCTCGGGCGGAGGGGATGGCGGGCCGATGATGATCGTGGCGGTGCCGAGTTCGGCCCGGGCACGCCGTGCGCGCGGGCGCGACCCGCTGGCGGACCTGGTGAGGTCCGCCCTCCGCGGGCAGCGGCGCCTCGTCCATGCCCGGCTGCTGCGGGCAGGCCGGGTGCGCGACCAGGCGGCCCTCACGGCGCGGGAGCGCGCGGCCAACATCGGCGGTTCGATGCGGCTTCGCCGGCCCGTCGACCTGGGCGGCGTGCGATGCATCGTGGTCGACGACATCGTGACGACCGGTGCCACGCTCGGCGAGGCCGCCCGCGTGCTGCGGGCGGCCGGGGCAGGGGACGTGACGGCGTCGGTCATCGCGGCGACGGCCAGGACCGGAGGGGGACGTCCATAGTCTGTGAGGTTCCTGACTCTTGTGCCGCTGATACGTTTACTCCCCGCCCTCGGTGGTCTACCGTCAGGTTATGAAGCACCCGCTGCCCTGGTCGCAGCCCGAGGTGCGCGCACGTGATCCCCGCGGTGAGGGGGTGGTTTCGCGCCGCTGACCGGACCTCGCGAGTCCGGATTCATCGCGTCAGACCCCCGTAGGAGGTTGCTCATGGAGATCACCGTTACCGGACGTCACGTCTCAGTCCCCGAGCGTTTTCGCCGTCACATCGAGGAGAAGCTGGCCAAGGTGCCGCAACTCGACCCACGAGTCACCCGGTGTGACGTCGTCGTGACGCACGAGGCGAACCCGAGGCAGGCCAAGGAAGCGGAACGCATAGAGATCACCTGTCATGCGAAGCGCTCGGTCATCCGCGCCGAGGCCAGCGCGGACGACGTCTATGGCGCGCTCGACATCGCGTCGACTCGTCTGGGGGAGCGGCTGCGCCGCCAGCACGACAAGCGGCGAGTGCATCGTGGACGCCGTCAACCCATCTCGGTTCACGACGCCACGGCCGCGATCACGCCGGCCCTGAACGGGACCGACGTCGACGAACCGACACCACTACCACGTCATATCCAAGCGGTCGGAGGCGATGAGGACTGCCCGATCGAACTCCGTGAGAAGGTCCACGAGAGCGTGCCGATGGGCGTCGATCAGGCACTGTACGAGATGGAGCTCGTCGGACACGACTTCTATCTTTACCAGGACCAGGAGACGGGCCGCCCGAGCGTTGTGTACCGTCGCCGGGGTTGGTCCTATGGGGTGATTCAACTGGAGGTCCAGGAGCAGGATGACATCGGCAAGGAGTCCGAGACCGAAACGACACAGGTCGCCGGCGCACGCTGATCGCGCGCGCCGATGACGCATACCACGCCCGAATCACGCGGGGCCGACGCAGCGTCGGCCCCGCGTGGCGACGCATCCCCCCATGACCCCATCCGGGTCCTCCTGGTCGACGACTACGCGATCTATCGCAGGGGAGTCGAGGCCGTTCTGGCGCTGGAACCCGACATGGTGGTCGTCGCCGAGGCGGGTTCGGCGCAGGAGGCCGTCGACGCCGCCGCCCGCGTCGCCCCCGATGTGGTGGTGCTCGACATCTACCTGCCGGACAGCGACGGCCCCGAGGTCTGCGCACGGGTCAAGAACGCTGCTCCGAGCGCCCAGATCCTGATGCTGACCGCCTCGGACGAGGAGGAGGACCTGGTGGAGGCGATCCGGGCCGGGGCGACGGGATACCTGCTGAAGGACGTCGGTCCCGACCAGCTGCCCGCCGCGATCCGCTCGGTCGCGTCGGGCCAGGCCCTGCTGTCGCCGGCGCTCGCCTCGACACTGCTTGCCGAATTCGCGCAGCTGGTCCGGCGCGAGAGCCCCGCCGATGCCGAGCCCCCGCTGACCTCCAGGGAGCGCGAAGTGCTCGTGCTTGTCGCACGTGGATGGTCCAATCGTCGAGTGGCCGAAGAACTCTTCATCTCGCAGAACACCGTCAAGAACCACGTGCGCAACATCCTCGACAAGTTGCAGCTGCGCAGCCGCATGGAGGCTGCGATGTATGCCGTGCGCGGCGGGCTGATCGACGAGCCCGAGGATGACGAGCAGTGACGGGCACGATCCGCCTCCGGCGCCCGGAGGCCCGCCGCATCGCCCTGGCGGCGCAGGGGTTCGCCGAGCCGCGTCCGGCGGGCCAGGTCACGATGCGTCAGGTGCAACGGGTCATCGACCGCGTGGGAGTCGTGCAGATCGACAGCGTCAACGTGCTGACCCGCAGCCAATACCTGCCGTTCTTCTCCCGCCTCGGCCCTTACGACACCGGTCTGCTGGACCGCGCTCGCGACCGCAGCCCACGCCGGGTGATGGAGTATTGGGCGCACGAGGCCAGCTTGATCCCGCCGTCGACCTGGCCGCTGCTCACCTTCCGGATGCAGCGCGCCGAGCGCGAATCGTGGGGCGGTATGCAACGCGTGGCCAGGGATCATCCCGACCTGGTCGAGGCGGTGCGTGCCGAGGTGATCGCGCACGGGCCGCTGACCAGCCGGGAGGTGGAGCGACGGCTCGAGCACGACGGGCCGCGAGCCCGCGACGACTGGGGGTGGAACTGGAGCCTGGTCAAGAACGCGCTGGAACACCTCTTCTGGGCCGGCCGGATCAGCAGCGCGGGGCGGACCAGCCAGTTCGAGCGGCGCTACGACGCGTTGCACCGCGTGTTGCCCAAGCCCCTGCGGGCTCTCACGGACGTCGAGCGGCGTCCGCCGGCGCACGAGGCGCACGTCGAACTGATGCGCATCGCGGCGCGCGCACACGGCATCGGCACCGAGCAGTGTCTGCGCGACTACTTCCGGCTGAGTCCGCAGCAGGCGCGGCCGGCCCTGCAGACCCTCGTGGACACAGGGGAGTTGCGACCGGCCGTCATCGACGGCTGGCGGCGGCCGGCCTATCTGCACGCGGAGGCGCGCCGTCCGCGTGCTGTGCACGCACAGGCTCTGCTGAGCCCGTTCGACTCGCTGATCTGGCAGCGCGATCGCACCGCCGCGCTCTGGGACTTTCGCTACCGCCTCGAGATCTACGTACCGCGCCACAAGCGCGTCCACGGCTACTACGTGCTGCCCTTCCTCTTCGGCGATCGACTCGTGGCGCGTGTCGACCTGAAGTCCGATCGGGCGTCCGGGGTGCTGCAGGTCCAGTCGACGCACTGGGAGGACGACGCCCCGGGCGATGCGCGCCCGGCGCTCGAGGAGGAGCTGGCCCGGCTTGCCGGCTGGCTGGGGCTCCCGCACGGCGTGGTGCATGCCCGCGCCGCGAGCTGACCACGACACACCGTGGAACGCTCGCCGCGAGTGGGCGAGCGCCCAGCGCGAAGCGCGAGGGGGAGTTGCGACCGCAGCGTGTCCCCCGCCCCGACCTCGGTGACCACTCCGG
>CAYPQR010000095.1:0-8757 GCA_964412865.1 uncultured Intrasporangiaceae bacterium | reverse complement strand
GCGCGGCACATACGACGCGACCCGCCCGCTGTCGGCCCACAGGAGGCTCCGTAAACGGCACTCACGCCGAGGTTGTTACGGTGAATCCCCCAGACAGTGCGCTGATGGAGGTCACGGTGCAATCGATCACCGCCGCCCGAGCTGTCTTGCTGCTGGACGCTGCAGGTTGTGCCGCCACCGCGGGGCTGTTGACGCTGACACCGGTCGCCCTTCGCCCGGTCGACCCGTCCCTGACATCGCGGTGGCCGATTGTCGCCGCGCTGACGGTGACCAGCGCGGCCTGTGCATACGGCGCGAGATCAGCATCACCAACGCGCAGCGACTTGCGGCGGGCGGGCCTGCTCAACGGTGGATGGGTTGCCGCATGCCTGGTGACGCTGGCACGCGATCGCGGCAGAACCGGCACCGCTCTTGTTGCGAGCACAGCGGCCCTGGATGCCGTCACCGGAGCAACGCAATGGGCGCTCAGTCGGGCGGCGGACTAGTCCTCTGCGACTCGTCGAGATCGCAAGACCTGGCCCTATTCCGCGGCGTCGGCACCACGCACCGCGTGCACGCCCGCCAGTTGCCCCGGCACGGGCTGCTCTCGACGTAGAGGCGCCCGTGCAGCCGCACGCGATCCACCTACCCGTGAGCGGGTCCCTCGGGCCGTGCGTGCTCGCGGATCTCGGGCGCCATCCAGGTCCAGATCATGGCGGCTCCGCGGGGCGCGAAATGAACCGTGTCGTGATAGAGGTCGACGCCGTTGATGCTCGGCCGATAGCCGTCGGCGCACAGCTGCCGGTGCAGGTCCAGCAGCGATGCGCCATCGGTGTGGTGAACCCACTGTGCGATGGTCGAATTCGCCCAACTGACCAGTGAGTCGTCGCTGCCGAGGTCGGCGAAGAAGCGCAGCGACGGATCCAGCTGGTGCGGGTCGATCCGGCGGCACGGGAGGTTGACGACCTGGATGTCGGTGGCTCCCGCCTTCCGCGCTCGCGTCCAGATCGTCGTCAGGGTGTGGTCGATCAGCCGGCTCATCCCGGGTGTCCCCGGCCGGACGATGCCGTGCCCGGTCTTGTGTGCGACGAGGAACTGTTCGGCCGCCACCACGACGACGCTCTTGTCTCCCGACGAGCGGAGATGACCGGGCCAATCCGCCCGCCAACGACGACATCCCGCTTCCGTCGGCTGCACCTTCCCGTCGTGCACCATCGGCGCGTCGATGAGGTCGCAGCCGAGCAGGCTCTGATCGTTCAGCCGCTCGTCCCGGTATCGGTCCGGCACCCATCCGGCGATGAGTGACGAGGCCACCGATCCCCCGACCACCGCGAAGCGCGTCGTGGACGACACCGGATGGTAGGTCGCCTGCCCCTTGTGCAGCGGCGGGACGTCCGTGATCGCCGTCGAGGTCCCCTGCCACAGCGTCAGGCTGCCGGCCAGCAGAGCACCGATCACCGCGACGGGCACGACGCGCCGCAGGCGACGGCCGGGAAGGACCGCGCGCAGCCCACCCATCATGATCGGAAGCTCCAGGAAGCGGAACGAGATCGACGCGACGATCAGGCTGAGCAACAGCTGTATCGCCCCGGACAGCACCGGCGGAAGGCCATGCATCGGCAGCCACAGATGGATGGGCCAGTGATAGAGATACAGCCCGTAGGAAATCCGCCCGAGATAAACCAGCGGGCCCCAGCCGAACAGCCGGTTGATCAGCAGTCCGCGCTGGTCGATCGCCGCGAAGCCCATGAGGGCCGCGCCGAGCGCAAAGAGGAGCATGCCTCCCCCGTCATAGACCCAGCTGCTCGTCGGGCTGAGCACGAAGATCGCCCCGACCGACAACAGGAAGCCGGCCCACGCCAGCACGTGTGTCGCCGACCTGCTCAATTGCGCCGGTTCGCGTCCGCGGCGGTCGACGCCCAACAGCAGGCCCATGGCCACGCCGACGAGGATCGCCTGAGCGCGCGTGTCGGTCGCGTAGTAGAGGCGCGGCAGGCTGGTGATGCCGTGGAAGCCGATGTGCGCGGTCCACAGGGCCGATGCCCCGGCCAGCGCGAAGGCGACGACGGCCCGCCTCGCGCGGCGCCGCACCAGCATGCAGACGATCAGGATCAGCCACGGCGCAAGCACATAGAACTGCTCCTCGACCGAGAGCGTCCACGCATGCCGCACCGGGGTGACGTGACCGAACAGGTCGAAGTAGGCGTCGTGCCGGCCGATCAGCCGCCAGTTCAGGAAGAAGCCCAGCGTGGCGAACGCATCCCCGCCGAATTGCTTCTTCTGCACCGCATTTTCGAAGATCGCCGTATGGATGAGCACCGCTGCGACGAGCACGAGCAGCGGCGGGACGATGCGTCGAGCCCTCCGGATGTAGAACGCCCGGATGCTGATCCGGCCCGTGCGGTTGTATTCCTTGACCAGCAGGCGGGTGATCAGGAAGCCGGAGAAGACGAAGAAGTGGTTGATGCCCACCCATCCGCCGGCCAGGGCCGTGACGCCGAAGTGATAGAGCATCACCAGAATGACGAACAGGCCTCGATAGCCGTCGATGGCGGCGTACCGCCCTCGCGTCGCCGGCCGTATCGACGGAGCGACGGACGCCGCGCGTGCGACCAGGTCGGCCTTGGTCATGAAGCGCCGCCCACGGCCGCCCGATCGCGCCGGTCATACGCCGACCGGATCTGCGGTGCCAGCCAGGTCCAGATCATCGGCGAGGACTGCACGCCGAAGTGGATGCTGTCCCCATACAGCTTCACACCGTGGATGCGTGGCCGGAATCCGTCCGAGCACAGCCGGCCATACAGATCGAGCACCGGCACGTCATGACGGTGCGCCCAGGTCGTGAGCAACGCATTCGTCTGCTTCGGATCGGTGAGCTCGTCGATGATGTCGTCCGGCAGCCCGGCGATCATCTGCTCGTCGACACCGTATTTCGTCGGGTCCTTGGTCCGGCAGGGCACGGTCACGACCTGCACCTGCCGCACCCCCGCCTCGCGCGCGTGCCGACGAATCGCGTTCAGCCGGCTCACCACTCGCTTGCGGTATGCCGGGTCGTCCAGTGTGAGGTGACGTCCCGCGACCGTCACGTGCGGGACGGGGATCAGGGTGCCCCAGAAGATCACCAGCACCTGCACGTTGTGCTTGCGCAGGCGGGTCGTCAGATCCTGTTTGAGACCGCGACACTTCGGACCGTTGCGCTGAATGCCCTTGCCGGCGAAGTCCATCGGCAGGTCCATCAGGTCACAACCCGGCACGCCGAGATTGGTGAGTCGCAGATCGCTGTAGACATCGGCGGGGAAACGCTTGGTCAGGTAATACGGGACCGAGTCGCCGATCAGCGCCACCGACGTCGTCGTGCCGTGCGCCTCATACGGACCCTGGCCGCTGACGAGAGGTATGCCACGCGCCGCGGCAGCCTCGTTGACGGCGGCTGCCGACGGGACGCTGCCGACTGCAACCGCCCCGGCGACGAGGGCGGCGAAGGACGCCGTGACCACCGACCGTCTCGTGCGTCTGCTCCAGTGCGGGATCAGGGCGCGCAGGCCTCCCTGGATCACGGGGCGCTCCAGGTAGCGGTAGGAGGCGGCTGCGACGCTCGTGGTCACAACCATCCCGATCACGAACTTCAAGACCGCCGGACCCTGCGGTGCCGCGCGGTCGAGCCACAGGTGGACCGGCCAGTGCCACAGGTAGAGGCCGTAGGAGATCCTGCCGAGGTAGGCGAAGGGTGCCCAGCCCATCACCCGGTGCAGCAGCGACCGATCGGGGTCCGCGCAGGCCACGACCAGCGCCGCCGACGCCAGCGCGAACGCATACATTCCGCCCCGCTCGAACATCCACCCCGTGAACGGGGCGATGGTGAGGTAGGCGATGCCCATCGCGATCAGGCCGCCCCACCCGAGCACGGCGAGCGTCGGCACGGACAGTTGCCGGGGGGAGCGTCCGTCGCGCCTCGGCGCCGCCCACAGCCCGACGGCCGCCCCGATGCACAGGGCCTGGGCGCGCGTATCGGTGCCGTAGTAGGCGTGGGCCTGTGCCGCCATCGTCGCGACGCCGATGTGCGCGGTCCATACGGCGCTGAGGCCCCCGACGATCAGCAGGACCGCGCTCTGCATCGCGCGACGCCGAAACAGGGCGGCCAGCACGAGCACGACGACCGGCACGAAGAGGTAGAACTGCTCCTCGACCGCCAGCGTCCAGGCGTGCCTGAGGTAGGAGGGGTTGAAGCTCTCGAAATACTGGTCGTCCAGGCTGATGAGGTGCCAGTTCTGCACGTAGGCCAGCGTCGCCAGAATGTCGCCACGCATCGGGCGTCGCACCATCGCCGGCGCCGCCGTGAGCCCGTAGACGCACAGGGCACCGAGCATCAGCAGCAGCCCCGGCAGCAGCCGCCGGGCTCGGCGCCGATAGAACGCGAGAGCATCGATGCTGCCGAATTGCGCGCGCTCACAGGCCAACAGGCGCGTGATCAAGAACGCCGAGAGCACGAAGAACAGGTTGATGCCGACCCACGCGCCCGGCAGCCAGGTCGCCCCGAAGTGGAAGGCCATGAAGAGCACCATGGCCGTGCCGCGCACGCCGTCGAGCGCGGGACTGTAGGCGAACCGGCCACGGCGACGGCGCGGCACCGGCGGCCGCCTCACGACGCCGATGGGACCGGATCGGGTGGAGCGGGTCAACCGTCAGCGAGTGCTGGTGTGTGTGCTCCCGGAAGCCGATCGCCTCCGAGGCCGTGGGGCGGACTCGTCGCCGTCGTCGTCGTACATCTCGTCGTCGTATGAGTCGTCGTCGTATGAGTCGTCGAACTCGTCGTGCCCGCCTCGGCCCCGGTGCCGGTCGCGCTCGGCGCCGTCGCGGGGGGCTCGGCGTGGGCGACCGGGCCGCTCGTCGTGCATCGCCTGCGCGTCGCGATCGTCGTCGTAGCGCCGCCTCGGCCGGGGCGCGGGCACATCCTCGTCGTCGAACCGCGGGAGTCGCTCCTCGAGCGTGCGGTCGACGCCGAAGAACCACGTGCCGACGACCACGACGAGCACCCCGACGGCCGCGCTCAGCACCGCGCGGTAGAGCGAGACGTCGGTGATGTTGCCGCAGATGTTCTGCTGGAAGTGCGACGACGCCGGGTGCAGTGCCGACCCGCATTCGAACACCGCTCCGGAATCGGTGCGCACACTCACCGGCACGAGGTAGAAGTACACGGCCAGCGCCACGAGCGCGATGGCGACGAGAACACAGATCTTGCTCCCCGTGCGCAGGTGGATCACGGTGCGGGTCTCAGGGGCATCCACGGGCATGCGCCGAATACTAGTCGCCGCACCCCACCCGATGTCTACTCGTGAGTAGGCAATTTTTCGGTGGTACGCCGAGGGTCGGGCGAGGTGAGTACCGTGCCCTCGCCGGCGCCGGGCGGGGCCCCTGGGCCGGTGATCAATCGGGCGTATTCCCTGTGCGGCGGCGGGTTCTTCCGTAGGATCGACGAGACCACCCGCGATGAGGACGGCGGCTGCTGCACGCCTCGCCCCGGCCCGACTGATCGCGTGAGGCTGGTCCACCCGCACCGACAAGAGCTCATCGAGAAGGGTTGATCGATGGCCGGCATCCACGCGGTCGTTCTGGCCGGCGGCTACGGCACACGACTTGCACCGCTCACCACGCGGCGTCCCAAGCATCTGCTGCCGGTGGCCGGCAAGCCGCTGGTCGTGCACCAGCTCGAGTGGCTTCGCGACGCGGGGATCGCCGATGTCACGCTCGCCACGTCATACCGGGCCGCACAGTTCGAACCGGTCGTCGGGGACGGCAGTCATTGGGGTATGCGGCTGCACCAGTCCCGCGAGCCCGAGCCGCTGGGCACGGCCGGAGCAGTGGCCCACGCGACGGCCCCGCTCGCGCTCGAGGACGACGACGTCGTCGTGGTCGTCAACGGTGACCAGCTGAGCGGCCACGACGTGCGCCGTCAGATCACGGCATTCCGCACGGCCCGGCAGCACGACGGTGCCACTCTCAGCATCCATTCGCGGACGGTCGACGACACGCGGGCGTTCGGCCGACTCGACGTCGATCGGCATGGAGGCATACGGGGCTTCTGCGAGAAGCCACGCGACGGTGGTGCGGGCCTGGTCAACGCCGGCACGTATGTGATGTCTCCGCCCGCCATCTCGGCGATCTGCCACGACGGTGCGACCAGTCTGGAGCACGACCTGTTTCCGTCACTGCTGGCCCGCGGGGAGCGACTGGTGTCGCACCGCGACGAGGCATACGGGATCGATGTGGGCACCCCGGCGTCCCTGGTGCGGGCATCGCAGGATGCCGTGCGGCGCGACTACGGCGAGGCGCTGGTGCGCCACGACACCACGGTGCATCCGCGGGCCGACGTGGTGGCCGGGTCGTTCGTCGACTCGGGCGCCACGGTCGCCCGCGATGCCTCGATCTCGGGCACGATCGTCATGCGCGGTGCCCATGTGGGGGCGGGTGCCACCCTGCTGGACAGCGTGATCGGCCCGGGGGCGGTCGTCGGCGCTCATGTCACGGCGCAGAGCGCCGCGATCGGCGACGAGGCCGTGCTGGAGGACCACTTGGTGCTGCGGCCGGGCAGCACCGTGGCCGTCGCACAGCGCGCGTCACGCTGACTCCACAGCGTGACGGCCGTCAATAGTCGACTTCACTGTCTTGGATGTTGACGCCTCGCTGCGCTATGGCGATCTTGCCCTGAGGCGGTTGACCTTCAAGCCTGTTCAAACCCCACGCTGTCTGTATGTGCGTGACGACATGAGCGGCCCACCCAGCACCGAGCCGGGTGCCGCCACCGGGCGGTTGCTGCGGCCGGATTTCTGCGCTTGGCTCGGTGCTGAGACGCTGTCGGTCGCCGGAGACGGGATCTTCTTCTTCGCGCTCGCCTGGACCGCCTCCGGCCTGGGAGGGCACGCCGGAGGACTCGTGCTGACGCTCGGCCTGCTGCCCGCCGTGGTCTTGACCGTATTCGGTGGCGCGCTGGGCGACCGCTGGGGCCTGCGCCGCACCCTCATCGGCTGCAATCTGCTGATGTGCGCGCTACTGCTTTGCTGCCTGATCCTGGAGAGGACGCGGTTGCCGATGCTGGTGCTGCTGTGTGGCCTGGCGGTCGGAGAAGGGATGGTCAGTTCCGTGCACCGCCCGGCCAACGGGGCATTCCCGCGGATGTTCTTCCCGACCGACCTCGTGCCGCGTGCGATGTCGTTGACCGGGTCGATCGGGGAGGTCGCAGGATTGGCCGGCCCCGCACTCGGCGGCATCGTGGTGGCCGCGCTCGCGTTGCGCGGCGCGGTCTGGGCCGACCTTGTGAGCTTCTCGGTGGTCTTGGCGGTGTTGGTATCGGTACGCCCGCGGTATGAGCCCGCTCGAGACGCCGACGACGGATCCTCGACCCTGAACCGTGTCGCCACCGCCATCCGCTGCGCCCGTCATATCCCCGGGACAACTCCGTTGCTGGCGGTGGTCGCGGTCGTGGCCGGTGGCATCCTGCCGATGCTCAGCCTGTGCGTGCCGCTGCTGGTCCGCGAACGCGGCTGGGGCTCCGCCGATTCCGGGCTGATCGAGACGTCCTGGGTTGCCGGCTGCCTCGCGGTCTCATTGCTCGTCGCGAAGCGGGGAACCCGGCGACGCCCGGCGGATGCGATGGTCGCCGGACCCGCGATCTGTGCCGTCGGAATCGTGACCATCTCACTGGCTCCCTCTGCCACAGTTGCGTTTGCCGGCGCGGGGGTGATGGGTCTGGGCACCGCGATCTTCACCTCGCACGTCTTCCCGTTGTACCTGCTTCGCACCCCACCGGAGATGCTGGCCCGATTCCAGGCGTTGCTGCTCGTCGCGCAGTTCCTGCCGACGCTGGTGGCCAACAATGTGCTCGGCGCGGTGTCGGCCGCGACGAGTCCGCCGGTCGCCATGTGGCTGCTGGCCACCGCCTGCACAGGTGGCGTGTTGGTCGTCCTGCTCTCGTCGCCGCTTCGACACGCCAGATTGCCGAGTCGCTGATCATCGACGTCCGGGCCGCTCACGAGGCGGGACGCTCGACGAACGGCGCCCACGCACTGGACCCGGCCTCGACAAGCGCTGGTGATCAGTGCGCGGCGTCGTGCCACGACCGGCCGACGCCGACGCTGACCTCCAGCGGCACCTCCAGGCTCGCGGCGGCACCCATCTCGCGACGCACCAGCTCCTCGACGTCGTCACGCTCACCGGCGGCGATCTCCAGCACCAGTTCGTCGTGCACCTGCAGCAGCATGCGCGACTTCGCGCCGCGCTCGTCGAGCGCGGCGGCGCAGCGCAGCATGGCGACTTTCATCAGGTCGGCCGCCGAGCCCTGGATGGGTGCGTTGAGCGCCATCCGCTCGGCCATCTCGCGTCGCTGCCGGTTGTCCGACGTCAGGTCCGGCAGGTAGCGGCGGCGGCCGAGCATGGTCTCGGTGTAGCCGCTCTTGCGGGCCTGCTCGACCACATTGCGCAGATAATCGCGCACCCCGCCGAACCGGGCGAAGTACTCCTCCATCAGCGCACGGGCCTCCTCGGTGCTGATCACCAGCTGGCGCGACAGCCCATAGGCGGACAGTCCGTAGGCGAGGCCGTAGGACATCGCCTTCACCTTCGCCCGCATCTCCGGCGTGACATCCGCCGGCTCGACCCCGAAGACCCGCGAGCCGACGAACCGGTGCAGGTCCTCACCGCTGCGGTAGGCCTCGATCAGCCCCTCGTCGCCGGACAGGTGGGCCATGATCCGCATCTCGATCTGGCTGTAGTCGGCCGACATCA
>CAYPQR010000094.1:0-8762 GCA_964412865.1 uncultured Intrasporangiaceae bacterium | reverse complement strand
GCTCAGTCGGCGGGCACGACCAGGGCATCCTCGACCGTCACGTGCACATCCACCGGCGCGTCGGGCCCCAGGCCGGCCGCCGTGGCCCCGGTCACCTGGGCCAGCACCTCCTGACCATCGGGCATCCGCACCCGCACCCTGCTGATCGATCCGAGGAAGCTGACCGAGACGACCCGCCCGAGACCGTCCGGCGCCGGTGTCGCAGAAAGCATCTCGGGGCGGATCAGCGCAACGCCCTTCCCCGTGGAGATGGAGCCCTCGCGGGTCGCCAACGGACGGCTCAGCACGGTGACGCGGCCACCCGCGACCTCACACGGCAGCCGGTTCATCAGACCGACGAACTCGGCGACGAAATGGGTCGCCGGACGGTTGTAGAGCTCCTCCGGTGTCGCAAGCTGTTCGATCCGGCCGCCATACATGACCCCGACACGGTCGGCGACGGCGAGCGCCTCCTCCTGGTCGTGCGTGACGAAGAGGGCGGTCGTGCCGACCTCCAGCTGGACCCGGCGGATCTCGTCACGCAACTGTGCGCGCACCTTCGCGTCGAGCGCCGAGAGCGGCTCGTCCAGCAGCAGCACACCCGGCTCGATCGCGAGCGCCCGCGCAAGGGCGACGCGCTGCTGCTGGCCGCCGGACAGCTGATTGACGTAGCGGCTCGCCTGGTCGGCGAGCCCGACGAGCTCCAGCATCTCCCCCGCGCGCTTGTGACGCGCACCGCGGTCGACCCGGCGCAGCTTCAGGCCGAACTCGACATTCTCCTGCGCCGTCAGGTGGGGGAACAGACTGTATGCCTGGAACACCATGCCCATCTCGCGCTTGTTGGCGGACACGTGGGTCACGTCGCGGCCGCCGACGATGATCCGCCCGGAGTCGGGTTCGTCGAGTCCGGCGACGAGCCGCAGGGCCGTCGTCTTGCCGCAGCCCGAGGGGCCGAGCAGGGCGACGAGTTCGCCCGGGTCGAGCGTGAGGTCGAGATTGTCGAGAGCCTTGACCTCACCGAAGTGGCGGGAGAGCCCCTCGAGGCGCACCTCGAGACCGGTGCGCTTGGAAGTCGTGACGGCATTCATCGATCAGTTGTCCTGTCCCGGTTGTGGCGTGGGCGTCATGGTCACCGCGGCGGTCGTTTCCCGTCCGCCGCGACGGCGGCCGACGAGGGTCAGCAGCAGCAAGAGCAGGAAGCCGAAGATCAGCGCCGCGAGCGATGCCGCGACGGAGACCCGCGAGTTGGATTTGCCGAGGAAGTCGATGACGACCTGCATGTTCTGGAAGTTCAGCAGCGACGCGAAGGTGAATTCGCCGAGCACGAGCGCCACCGAGATGAACGCCGCGGACATCAGCGCCGACTTGATGTTGGGCACGATGACGCGGGCGATCACGGTGAACCAGCCGGCGCCGAGGCTGCGTGCTGCCTCCGAGAGTGTCTGCACGTCGATCACCGCGAGTCCGGCGTCGAGAGCGCGGAACGAATACGGGAGCACCAGCACGATGTAGGCGAAGGTCAACGTCAGCGCCGAGTCGCCGAGGAAGTAGGTGACCCACGCATACACGGGCGCGATGCCGACGACGATGACCAGGGGCGGGATCGTCAGTGGCAGCAGGCATACGAACTCGACCATCCGCGCGGCCTTCGGCACCCGGAGGCGCACCCAGACCATCGTCGGCACCAGCAGCACGATCATGCCCGCGACGGTGAGCACGGCCAGCTCGAGCGAGGTGAGGATGGCCGACCGCAGCTGCGGGTTGGTGACCAGGGCCTCCCATGCCCTGTCGGTGCGGCCTCCCCCGCTGACGCGAGTGCTGTATTCGAGCATCGAGACCAGCGGACCGACGAAGAAGATGCCGAGGACAACGAACACGGTGATGCGGAATGCCTTGAGCCGGCGGGCCTTCCGGCGGCGCGGGGAACTGTGTGGCGTGGGGGCGGCGTCCACTTGCGGGAGAGTCATGATGCGAGCCACTTCGAGGTCCGGCGCACGAGAAGTGCGTAGGCCGTCATCACCAGTGCGACGACCACGATCATCTCCAGTGCGAGGGCGTATGCGAGGTGCTGGCGCCCGAGGATGACCTCGCTCGTCAGCGCCGCCCGGATATAGAGGGGCGTGATCGGGTTGCCCTGGCTGACCAGGGCGGCCGCCGTCGCATACGACGCGAAGGCGTTGGAAAACAACAGCAGCGCGGATCCGAGGAAGGCCGGGAAGAGCAGCGGCCCGCCGACGTGGCGCCAGAACTGCCAGGTCGTGGCGCCGAGGTTCTCGGCCGCCTCGCGCCACTGGGTGCGCATCCCGTCGAGGGCCGGCAGGAAGACGATCACCATCAGCGGGATCTGGAAGTAGCTGTAGACCAGGATCAGACCGGGCAGGGCGAGCAGCCATCCGCTGCCGTAGATGTCGAAACCCAGCTGGTCGCGCACCAGGTTGGTCAGCGAACCGGAAAAGCTCAGCGTGGCGATGAAGGCGAATGCCAGCATCACACCGCCGAATTGGGCGAGGACACCGCATACACTCGTCGCGACGCGCCGCACGATCCCGTCGGGTTTCCCGGACACCAGCGCGTAGGCGAGCAGCGCGCCCGCCACCGCGCCGATCAGCGCCGTGCTCGCCGACAGGATCAGGCTCTGCTTCAGCGCGTGCCAGACCGTCGGCTCCGCCCACGCGCGGATGTTGATCAGGGTCGCGTGACCCTGATCGGTGAACGCGCCCACCACGATGATGATCGTGGGGATGAACAGGAAGACCGTCAGATAACCCAGGAAGGGAAGCAGCCCGACCGAGGGCAGCAGCCGACGCACTCTGGTGGTCATACGTCATCCCCTCCCCGGGTCATCGGACGGCATTCACGACCGATCAACTGGTGACCTTCGACCAGTTCTTCGACAGATAGGTCGCGGCCTTCTTGCTCTGGGCCTCGGTGAGGATCACCGGCTTGCCGCTGGCCGCAGGCAGTTTGGCATATGCGGCCTTGTCGATGGTGCCCTTCTTGACCATGTCGTCGGCACGCACGGGCCGCGCGCCGCCCTGCAGGTAGAGGTTCTGTCCGGCGTCGGAGAAGAGGTATTCCTCCCAGAGCCTGGCCGCCGCGGGGTGCGGGGCGTCGTTGTTGATCGCCTGGTAGTAGTAGCCGCCGACGACCGCGTTCTTGGGCACCATGACCTTCCATGACGGCAGTTTGGCCGTTTCGGCCGCGTTGGTGTAGTCCCAGTCGATGACGACCGGCGTCTGACCGGACTCGATCGTCGCGGGCGTCGGGTCGAGCGGCAGGAAGTTGCCCGCCTTCTTCAGCTTCACGAAGAAGTTCACGCCCGGCGCGATGTCGTCCGCGCTGCCGCCGTTGGCGATCGATGCCATGACCACGCCGCTGAAGGCGGCACCGGCCTGCGTCGGGTCGCCGTTGAGTGCGACCTTGCCCTTGTATGCAGGCTTGAGCAGGTCGTCGAGCTTGGTGACCTTCGGCACCTTCTTGGAGTCGTAGCCGATGGAGATGTAGCCGCCGTAGTCGTTGGTCCACAGGCCCTTCGGGTCCTTGAAGTCCTTGCCGATGGTGCTCCAGGTGCTCACCTTGTAGGGCGCGAACATCTTGGTGTTGGCCTCGGCCACGGTCTGGCCGAGGTCGAAGACGTCCGGCGCGCGGGAGGTGCCCTTCAGCTTCTTGGCGGCGTTGATCTCGTCCTGGCTCGCGCCGTCCGGCTGGGCGGAGTTGACCTTGATGCCGTACTTCTTCTCGAACGACTTGATGATCTTGCCGTAGTTGGCCCAGGTCGGAGGCAGGGCGATGACGTTGAGCTCACCCTCCTTCTTGGCGGCCTTCACCAGACCCTTCATCCCGCCGAACGCCTTCGCGGACGTCGCCGCCGCGGCACCGGTCGTCTTCTCGGAGGAGGACTTGGAAGGCGGCGAGCACGCGGTCGCCGTCGCAGCCAGGGCGACCGTGGCGCCCAGGGTCAAGATCGCGGTGCCGAGTCTTTTCACTGCTACCTCCAGGTGCTTGCGCGACGGCAATCGGGCAGGGGGCACCGATGCCGCCGGTTCGGGGACAAGACGAGCGTATGTCCGAATCCGCGGCCCGGCAGCAGAATCGCCGATCGTTACCAGAAGTTCACCGGCGTTTCTCCCCACTCGCCGGTGGACGGGTTTATCCGGCCCGAATCCTCACGAGATGCCGGCCCGGACCCGCCGCGAGGTAGCGCCCTGCACTACTCCGCTACCGCATCGACCACGGCCCGCCGCAGCTGATCTCGCAGTCCACGCTGGCGATCCCGGGGGATCACGACCTCGAGCACCCGGATGCCCCGGCCGGGGTCGGCGATGCGGTCGGCCAGCACGTCGGGCCGCTCGACGAGTTCATGAGGCACCTGATGCGCTGCGCACAACTGCCCGATGCTCGTCACGGTCGGCGTGCCGAAGACGCGCTCGAACGGACGCCGCAGCCGCTCCTCACCCGGCTCGAGCGTGCCGAAGATGCCGCCGCCGTTGTCGTTGATGACCACGATCGTGAGGTCGGGACGGGGCTCGTCGGGGCCGATGAGCAGGGCATTCGCGTCGTGCAGGAAGGTCAGGTCGCCGACGAGTGCATAGGCCGGCAGGTCCGGGCGGGACAACGCCATACCGACCGCCGACGACACGACCCCGTCGATGCCGGCGAGACCACGGTTGCTCACCGCGACCACCCCACCGGCGATCCGTTGCGGGCTTCGCGCCAGATCGAGGTCGCGCGCGGCGTTGGACGAGCCGACATACAGACCGGAGTCCTTGGGCATGCTGTGGGCGACGGTGCGAGCGACCGCGAGACCGCTCGGCCATGACCGGTCGATGACTTCGCCCGCGGCGATGGCGACTTCGCTGCCCGCTCGGCGCCAGCGTGCCGCCCAGGCGCGGTCGACGCAGGACGACACCGCCCTGTGGCTGCGCTCGATGTCGTCCCAGTCGTGCACCCGGCGCACGACGTGAGCAGGATCGGCCCACGACGTCAGGGCGGTGACCGCCTCCACGGTCACCTCGGGGCGGGCGATGAGCCGGCTGACATACCGGTCCAGCGTGACGCGGCCACCGACCAGCACGCGCTCGGGCAGGTTGCGCTCCAGCCACTCCTCCGCGCGCAGGATCAGCGGACCGTGAGCCGTCGCGCGACCGCGGTTGTACTTGCCGAACGGCTCGGCGATCACCGGCCAGCCGGCCGCGTCCGCCAGTTCGGACAGCTGGGCGGCCTGTTTCGCGCTCGGCACGTCCCCCAGGAGCACCAGGGTCTGCGGCACGGGAGCGATGCCCGGTCCGGACGGCGCCGACGCCTTGTGGCTGACCGGAGTGCGCAGGCTGAGCCAGGCCTCCCCGTGCGGCCGGCCTTCCAGCGACTCGGGCCAGGGCTCGTCATTCTCCGTCGGCACGAGCGGTTCACGCAGTGGCACGTTGAGGTGGACCGGGCCGGGGTCTCCGGACGGCAGACCGCGGGACTCCGCGACGGCGCGACCGATCACCGAGCGCCAGATCGCCTGCTGGCCGGCGCGACGTTCAGGGGTGCCGAACTCATGGAACCACCGGGTCGTGCTGCCGAAGAGCTTGACCTGATCGGTGGTCTGGTTGGCGCCGGTCCCGCGCAGCTCCTGCGGGCGGTCGGCGCTCAACACCAGCAGCGGCACATACCCGTGCGATGCCTCCAGCACCGCCGGGTGCAGGTTGGCGACCGCCGTGCCGCTCGTCGTGATGACCGGCACCGGCATGCGGGTGGTCTTGGCCAGGCCGAGCGCCAGGAAGGCCGCCGACCGCTCGTCGACCCGCACGTGCAGGCGAGCCCGCCCGGATCGATCTGCCTCCTCGGCGGCGTAGGCCAACGGAGCGGACCTGGAGCCGGGGGCGAGGACGATCTCGCGCACCCCCTGCCTGATCAGTTCGTCGATCAGGACCGTTGCGATGGCCATCGAAGGATTCACGGGCACATCCTCCCACCCCGGTGACCAGCGTCGACGCCGCACGGATACGCACGCTATAGCGCGACAAACCGTCAACACCCAGCCGCACTGTCACGAATGTTGACGCCCCGTTGCACACAGGGCGAAAAGCGACTGCGGGTGGTTGTCGGTGGTCCAACCTAAGATGAAACACATGATCGATACTTTGAATGATGAGGCGATGGGCAGACCACCGGACCCGAGGCGTGGCGCAACACCGAGGCTCGAGATTCCGGCGCGGGTGAGCGCATCGGATGCCGGGCACGTGCTCGAAGTGATCGGGCAGCTGGCGCGGCAGGTCTTCGCGGCGATCACCGACGACAGCGTCGGGTGGACTCAGGAGCAGCTGCATCAGCAGGCGCTCGCGACTCAGGTGGCGATGAACTCCCTCGGCGCGACTCAGGCCGACCGGATCGCCCGCTTCTCCAAGGATGCCGACGGTGAGCCACGCGAGTTCGCGCCCGACGACCTGGCTCCTTCGATGTGCTGGGGCCCACGGCAGGCCGAGAACAAGGTCATGGATGCGATTGCCGCCGTCGACAAGACGCCCCGGCTGCTGGCCGCCGCGGGCCGCGGCGACCTCGACCCGTGGCGGATCGGCCTGGTCACCAACGAACTGCTCAACGCCTCGTGGCAGACCTGCCAGAAGGTCGAGGACGACCTGCTGTCCGCCGGGATCGAGCGGTGGACCGGTGGCCGCACCCGCAACCGCGCACGTGCCGCGGTGCGTCGCCACGAGCCTGCCGCCGAGCGCAAGGCTGCGAAGAAGCGGGCACGAGACGAGATCGACGTCCGCTGCCGGCCCGGGCACGAGGACGGGACCACCGAATGGCACGCCACCCTGTGGAGCGAAGACGCTCGAAGGGCCTGTGCCGCGGTGGAGCAGCTGGCCCGCACAATGCATCGATCCAATACGACCGGCAAGACCCTCGGACAGTGCCGCGCCGACGCGATGTGCGACCTCATCCTGGGCAACGCCACGGTCACCACGCACGCGACGCTCCTGATCCCGGTCCATACCGGAGACCGGCAGCATGGGAGGGCCGGCGCCGCCACCGCGTCCGCCGCACCTCGCGACTGCGGCCCCTTCGGTGGCGATTCGAGCACCGACGCGGCCGACAACAGCCACGCACCCGCATCAGCCGCCACGAAGGAAGGGCGGACCTCCCGGGAGCGGCTCGACGCGATCGCCGAGCGGTGGCTGGCCGGAGACGACGAAGCCGTCGGCGACGTCGAGATACCCGGCATCGGGATCATCTCCAAGGCCACCGTCGTGGGGATCCTCAACGACCTCGGCACCACGCTCGCCTCCGCAGTCGTGGATCAGGCCACCGGCGCCCTGCTCGGGACGAGTTCGACGGCTTATCGACCATCCGCCGGAATCCGGCGGCAGGTCGAACTCCGCGACATGCATTGCCGGTTCCCGGGCTGCATGAAGCCCGCGAGGTGGTGCGACGCCGACCACGTCATCAGGTGGCCGGACGGGCCCACAGACGTCACCAACCTCCAACTGCTCTGCAGACGACATCATCGCGTGAAACACGAGACCGCCTGGCGAGTCACGATGGACTCGGACGGCACCTGCCACTGGGTCAGCGGCTCGGGCCAGGTGTTCACCACGGAGCCGGGCCTTGCCGACGTCATCGACGACCTCCCGGTCACCTCGGATGCGGCGTGATGCCCCAGCTACCGCTCCAGGTGTCGCCCGGCTGCAGCACCACCAGCGACTCGCCCGACGTGAACGCCCCCGCAGGGCAGGTCATCGGCTCGACCGCAATGCCCGACTGGCGGGCCTTCCCGGGTGGCAGGGTGTCACCCGTGAACACCTGCGCATAGCCGAAGACCTCGGCCTGCGCCCACAGCGTCGTGGTGCGCTCATCGAGCGCGAGCCGCACCGACCAGACGCCGTCGGAGACCGACAGGTCCGTGTATGCCGTGTCGAGCACCGCCGGCCCCACCTGGCGGGCGCGCCGGAAGTCGAACGCGCCCGACGCCGGCTCGCGCGCGATCGGCAACAGCTGGTCGTCGACGTCGAGGATGGTCGCGCCCGGCACCGTGAGCGTGACGTCGTCCACCGCGGTCTCTCCCACGGTCAGGTATGGGTGCGCGCCGTAGCCGAACGGTGTCGCCGACGGCCCGATGTTCGTCGCCGACGGAGTGACGGTGAGGCCGTCACGGCCCAGGGCATACGTGATCGACAGGTCGAGCATCCCGTCCCAGCCGGGCTGCGGCAGTAGCCGATGCTCGACCGTGAGGGACGAATCGGTGCGGTCGGCGAGGTTCCAGGGCGCCCAGCGGACGAGTCCGTGGATGGCATTGCGCCGAGGCACCTCGGTCAGCGGAAGCTGCTGCTCCTTGCCGCCGAACGAGTAGCGTCCGCCTCGGATGCGGTTGGGCCACGGCATGAGCATCTGGCCGCGGCCGGCGTCGGCCCGAGCATCCTCGGCATATCCGTGCAGCACATCCCGGCCGTCTGACAGGTAGCGACGAAGCCCGCCACCCACGCCGACGACCGTGACCTCCTGACCCAGATGCCGGATGGTCCACTGCTCACCGCTGGGTGCCGGTGCGCTCGACGTCGTGTCCGCCGCCACGATCAGCCTCCGTCCTTGCGTTGTCCGCCGGGTGACGACTCCACCCTAGAGCGCCCGGCGATCGGACACCCGCGCAGTTCTAGGCTGGGGTGACTCTCGTCGGGGTCCCCGCGAAGTATCGGAGGGAGCGTGGGGCACCTCCCGCCGGCACGCTGGCTTCAGCCAGCGGGGGAATACCGGAGAACTTCGTGGGGTGACTCTAGGCTGGGACGGTGCCACGATCAGCGCGC
>CAYPQR010000093.1:0-8849 GCA_964412865.1 uncultured Intrasporangiaceae bacterium | reverse complement strand
TTCGGGTCGTTGACGATCTTCTTCAGTTCCTTGTTGTAGGCGTTGAGCAGCTTGGTGTCGCCCTTCCGGAACACCGCCGCACCGGCCCCGATCTGCTTCTTGCCATTGACGACCGCGGTGAACGCCGGAGTCACCTCGACTTTGTCGCCGGCATTCTGGGCCTCCACCAGTTTGCGCAGTGAGATGGCAGTGAGTGCGAACACGTCGGCCCGGCCACTCTCGACCGCGTCCAGACCGTCCTGCGGCGAGCCGACCGACTGCGTCTGGATGTGCATCTTCTTGGCGTAGCCGTCCTCGATCGCCCCGGTCTCGGTGACCAGGTTGGCGCCGGACTTCTTGATGTCCTGCATGTTGTGCAGCTTCTTGGGGTTGCCCTTGGGCACCAGCAGCGCCGTCTTGTAGACGATCTCCGGGTAGCTGAAGGCGGCCTTCGCACAGCGGTCGGGCAGGACCGACATACCGGCGCTGACCTCGTCGAACTGGTTGGCGTTGAGGCCCGGGATCAGGGAGTCCCAGTCGACCTTCTTGCCCTTGACGGTGTCGATGCCGAGCTTCTTGTAGACGGCGCGGTCGAGCGCGATCGTGGCGCCGGTGAGCTTGCCGTCCTTGTCGAAGTAGCTGTAGGGGTTCTCACCGTTGATCCCCACGGTGATCTCGCCCGCCTTCTTCAATTTGGCGAGCGTCGAACCACCGCCTCCTCCACCGCCACTGCCCGCCTCGGTGCCGCTGCTGCCCGAGCTGCTGTTGGAATCTGACCCGCACCCCGCCAGCGTCAGTGCGCTGACCGCCACGACGGCGGCGATGGCGGTGGAACGTCGTGTTCGGAGCTTCATGCTCGGCCTTTCGACACAGAGGGAGCCACGCCGGACGTAACCCCAGAGGAATTGGACATTTGGAGGCTATGTCTCCGCCAGGTCATCTTCAATTGCAGAAAAACGCCCTGATCAGACGCCGAACGGCTGGCGGTGCGAGGCCGTGGCGAGCACGCTGACCTGCGCAAACGCGAGATCGTCCGCTCGAGGTGGCCACCCGTGGCCACGCCCGGCCCGGCGAAATCTTCGTTACCATTTCGATACCTGGACGGATGACCAAGCGTCGCCTTCGACGGCGTCTCCGTGCGCCCCACGCGGCCAGGATCACGCCCGAGCCCTGCGGCGAGCATCACGCGCGATCTGTCACCAACTGATCTGACCTTCGGCGGCATAGTCAGAAGCTAGCGCAGGTCAGATTGTCGAGCAACGGTTTTGTCGACAATCCTACATTTATTCTTCGTCGGCTCGCTCCTGGCGGCGCAGCACATTCTTTTGGATCTTGCCCGTGGACGTGCGCGGGAGCGGCCCGAAGACCACCTTCTTGGGCACCTTGAACGAGGCGATGTGCGAGCGCACATACCGCTGCAGCTCCTCCGCCGTGACGGCGGGCTCGTCGCGGACCGTCACGTAGGCGACCGGGACCTCGCCCCACGTGTCGTCCGGCGCGCTGACGACGGCGCTCTCGACGACCGCTGGATGACTGTCCAGCACCCGCTCGATCTCCAGCGACGCGATGTTCTCACCGCCGGAGATGATCACGTCCTTGAGACGATCGCGCACCTCGACATAGCCGTCCGGGTGCATGACGGCCAGATCGCCCGTGCGGAACCATCCGTCGACCTGCGCGGCGTCGCCGGCGGCGGGGTCACGGTAGTAGCCGAGCATCACGTCGTTGCCCTGCATCACCAGTTCGCCGATCGTCTCGCCGTCGGCCGCCACGTCGTGCCCGGCCGGGTCGAGCACCCGCATCGGATCGGCGACCACATTGGCCACCCCCTGGCGCGCCTTCAACTGTGCGATCTCGTCATCCGACAGCTCGTCCCACTCCGGATGCCACTGATTGATGACGGCGGGTCCGAACGTCTCGGTCAGCCCGTAGAGGTGCGTGACGTCGATGCCGAGGGCGCTCATGCGTCGCAGGATGGTCGGCGTGGGCGGCGCGCCGCCGGTCAAGGCGTGCACGCTCTGGGCCAGCGGCTCGCCCTTGGCCTCGGGATGCTCGGCGATCATCGTCAGCACCGTCGGTGCGGCGCAGAAGTGCGTCACACCCTCGCGCAGCCGGCCCCAGATCTCCGCGGGGTCGACCGACCGCAGACAGACATGCACGGCACCCGCCGCGGTCACGGCATACGGGAAGCACCAGCCGTTGCAGTGAAACATCGGCAGGGTCCACAGATAACGCGAATCTGCGCGCAGATCACTGTGATAGGCCATCGCGAGCGCCTGCAGGTATGCGCCGCGGTGGTGATACATGACTCCCTTCGGCCGCCCGGTGGTGCCGCTGGTGTAGTCGATCGAGAGCATGCCTCGCTCGTCGTCGACCGGCACCCGCGCGGGATCGGCCGAGGCGAGCGCGCGCTCATACTCATCGGTGTCGGCGTGAAGCACCGGTATGCCGCACGCATTGCCGAGTCGGTCCGCCACGTCGGCAAACTCCCGGGTCGCGACGAGCAGCGACGACCCGGAGTGCTCGATGACGTAGGCCAGCTCGCTCTCCGACAGGCGGATGTTGAGCGGCACGAGCACACCGCCACGCATCGGCACGCCGTGATGGAGTTCGAGCATGACGTGGCTGTTGGTGCACAGCGCGGCGACCCGATCGCCGGGCCGGACGCCGTGCGCGGCGAGCACCCCCGTGAGCGCCCCACTGCGGCGCGCAAAATCGGCATACGTGAACTCGCGGTCGCCGTCGACGATCGCGGTGCGCTGCCCGAAGACGAGCGCGGACCGATCGAGGAAGTGCAGCGGGGTGAGTGCGTTGAACACCTGGAGCATGGCCGCCTCCTTGCAGCTGACCTGACGAGCCGTCTCCGGCCTACCACATGCCGGCGTGGCCGGGGGTCCCCGGAAAGTACCGAGCGACGACGGGGCGAGGACTCCGGGATGGCTCCGCGAGGTGACTATAGAGTGACGGTCGACCCGAAGGAGAGCGACATGAACGTTGTGCGTGCAGTGGCCAGAGCGTTGACCGGTTCGGCGTATGCCGTGCTCGGCTACGACGCATTCCGCAACCCGGGCGGGCGGCCCCAGCTCGCCTCCCCCACGCTGGACACGATCCGCTCGGTCGTCCCGCTGCCGGAAGACGACGAGCTGCTGGTGCGCGCCAACGGGGCCACCCAGACCGTCGCCGGCACGACGCTCGCGCTCGGCATCTTCCCGCGCACCTCCGCGCTGGCGCTCGCGGGGTCGCTGGTGCCGACGACCTTCGCCGGCCACGCCTTCTGGAAGATCGACGACCCCGCGCAGAGCAAGGCGCAGCGGGTGCAGTTCCTGAAGAACTCCGCGCTGCTGGGCGGCCTACTGCTCGTCGCGCTCGACCGCGACTGACGGCGAGGCTCAGCCACCGGACGCCGGCTCGACGCCGACGAGACGCATCAGCGTCTCGGTCAGGTCGTCGATCGCCTCGGCCCTGCGCTTGGCCGAGAGCCGGGCGCACCAGATCGGCGCCTGCGTCATCGTCGCGTGCATGCACTGCAGGGTGGCGTCGAGGCTGACGACGGTGAAGTCACCCGAGGCGATGCCGCGCTCGACGACCGAGCGAAACGTGACGTCGTGCCGGCGACGCAGATCCTTGATGCGCGCCGCCTGAGCGCGCGGCCAGTCCCGCGGCACCAGAAAGAGCCGGTATGCCGCAGGGCGCTCGCTGACCGCGATGCGAAGGTGCTCGTGCAGCAGTGCGCGCAATTGGGCGGCTGCGTCGCCGTCGTGTTCGGCCGCGATGACATCGAGCCGGCCGAGCCACTCGTCCCCCACCGTCTCGATCGCGGCGGTGCCGAGTTCGCTCTTGCTGGAGAAGTAGTAGTAGAGCGAGCCCTTCGTGACGTCGAGTGCATCGGCGACATCCTCCAGATTGACCGCGTCGTAGCCGCGTTCACCGAACAGGTCCCCCGCGGTGCGCAGGATCTCCTGCACTCGCCGCCCCCGTTTGCGCTGCACGCGCCGAGACGCCGTGGGCTCCGCCCGACCGTCCACCTGCACCGCCGCCACCACCCCTCACCAGCGGAACTCCTACCCAAGAGTATGCGATTGACTCATTGTTCATGGATTGACCCTGGAGTCAAATCTTGTCATGATGAAGATCTGGGCGAACCGTCCGGTGCAGGGAGGCCGAGAGGCCGTGGTCCCCACGACGACCACCATCCTCTCCGACAGCACCGAGACGGTTCGCCCAACAACACTCTCCGGGCATCACGGATCGGGGCCACCGCACCGATCCGCGTGGCACGACCAGCGGGTCATCGGCCCCGAAACAGGCAGCGTCACGCCCGGACCGCCAAACTGGTGACCGACAGGGCTTCAACGGGGCGCGCCGGCGCCTCATGACACTTCGAGGACGTGAGATGACTCGCTTCGACGACACCATCACCGTGGTCACCGGGGCCGCCCGGGGCATCGGTCAGGCCATCGCCACCCGTATCGCCACCGACGGAGGCACGCTCGTCGTCGCCGACCTCGATGGCGACGCCGCCGCGCAGACCGCCGCCGAGCTCGGGGGCGGCGCCATCGGCATACCGACCGATGTGACCGACCGCTCGTCGGTGCAGGCCATGGTCGACCAGGTGCTCGACCGGCACGGCCGCATCGACGTGCTGATCAACGACGCCGGCTGGGACAAGGGCGAGCCCTTCGTGGAGACCGACCCCGACGACTGGGCCAAGGCGATCCAGGTCAACCTCGTCGGCGTGCTCAACACCTGCCACCGGGTGCTGCCGCACATGATGGACCAGGGTCACGGCCGAGTCGTCAACATCGGATCGGACGCCGGGCGGGTCGGATCCTCCGGCGAGGCGGCCTATTCGGCAGCCAAGGGCGGTGTCATCGCCTTCACCAAGACGATCGCGCGAGAGATGGCGCGCTACGGAGTGCGGGCCAACTGCGTCTCACCGGGCCCGACCGACACCGAGCTCTTCGACGCCGTCGTCCAGGGCAACCCGAAACTGCGCGAGGCGCTGACGAAGGCGATCCCGCTGCGCCGCCTCGCGCAGCCGTCCGATATCGCCAATGCCGTGGCCTTCCTGGCGTCCGACGAAGCCGCCTACATCACCGGGCAGACGCTCAGTGTCAGCGGTGGGCTGACCATGAACTGACCCGCCCGGCCTGCATCGTGACGGATCGCCGGAAAGGGCGAACGGTCCGGGCATATGCTGCGGGGGACGGCATTTCGACCCCTCGTCAGCACCAGGAAGTGATCGCGTTGACCGACTACGACGCCTCGGCCTACCGCCAGTATTTCGAGCACGAGTTCACCTATCTGGCAGGCTTCCGCCGCAACACTCACCGGTATGCCGACCGTGTGGCGCTGCGCGACCCGTCGACCGACACGACCCTCACGTATGCGCAGCTGGGCGACCGCGTCGACCGGCTCGCGACCGGGCTCGTCGACGCCGGCGTGAAGCGCGGCGACATCGTCGTCTATCAGCTCTACAACAGCCTGGAATTCGCGCTGCTCTATCTGGCGACCCAGGCGTGCGGCGCGGTCGGCTCGCCGATCAACTTCCGCCTCGCCCCCGGGGAGACGGCATACGTGCTCGACGACAGCCATCCGTCGATGTTCATCTGCGACGAGTCACTTGTGCAGGACGCCGTCGCCGCGCTCGAGCACGCCGAGCACAGGCCGTCGGTCGTGGCAGCGACCGGCAAGGCCGAACTGCCTTCGGGCTTCGTGTCATTCGACAGTCTCATCGCCGCCGAGGCGGGGCCGCTGCAACCGGCGGACAGCGTCTACGACGAGACGACGCGCCTCTACACCTCCGGCACCACGGGCATGCCGAAGGGCGTGCCGCTGCCCAGCATGGTCGAGATCTTCACCGCCCACGACGTGATCATGCACTTCCCGCTCTCACCGGAAGATCGCACGCTCAACATGAGCCCGTGGTTCCACCGCGGGGGCCTGTATGCCGGTGGCCCCAATCCAGCGTTCTACGTGGGGTGTTCGGTCGTCCCGCTGCGCGCCTTCAACCCGGGTCTGGTGCTCGACCTGGTCGAACAGGAGGGCCTCACCTACCTCGTCGGAGCACCGCCCAATCTCGCGATGCTCGCCGCGGAGCAGGTGAAGAAGCAGCGAGATCTGTCGACCCTGCGTGGCATCGTCACGATGGGCGCGCCGCTGGAGCGGGAGGCCTGTCTGCACTACCAGGAGGTGCTCAACTCGCGGATCTTCAACGGCTACGGCACGACCGAGGCGTTCTGGAACACCTTCCTGCGGCCCAGCGACCTGCCTGCTCATGCCGGGAGCGCCGGGCGAGCCTGCACCGACGACGACGTCGCCGTGGTGCGGGTCCACGAGGACCGCCTCGCGGAGCCGGACGACTTCGCCGCCAAGGACGGCACCGAGGTGGGTGAGGTGATCGTACGCTCCCCCAAGGGCGGCATGATGTATGCGAACTCGCCGGAGCAGCAGAAGGCGAAGTACTACCGCGGCTGGCTCTACATCGGCGACCTGGCGACCTGGGACGAGGGTGAATACGTCACCATCGTCGGCCGCAAGGACGACATGATCCTCTCCGGCGGGGAGAACGTGCACCCCGTGCAGGTCGAGGAGGCGCTCAACGGGCATCCGCAGGTGGCCGACTCGCTGGTGGTGTCCGTGCCCGACGAGAAGTGGGGCGAGCGCGTGGTGGCATACATCGTGCCGGCAGACGACTCGCTGACCGCGCAGGAATGCGACCGGCACTGCCGCGAGCACCCGATGCTCGCCAATTACAAGCGACCGCGCGCCTACCGGTTCGTCGAGAGCCTGCCGCTGACCGCCACGGGCAAAAAGATGCACTACAAGGCGCGCAGCCAGGCAAAGGACGAATATGCCGCGGGTGAGTTCACCCTGCTCGACTGAGCCGACACTGAGCCCGGCCACCTCGGGAGTTGACGCGGAATCACGCTATAGCGCGTGTCCGCGTCAACCACCGAGCGTGAATATCAGGCGCCCCCGCGCAGCGCATCGTCACGGTATTCGCCGTCGATGCGGTGGCCCTGCTCGGCCTCCTCGCGGTGACGCAGCTCGACGCGGCGGATCTTGCCGGAAATCGTCTTGGGCAACTCGGCGAACTCGATGCGGCGCACCCGCAGGTAGGGCGGCAGGTGGTCCCGGGCATACGCCAGGATCGCGAGCGCCGTCTCCTCGGTGGGGTCGTAGCCGGCGACGAGCGTGACGTAGGCCTTGGGCACCGCCATACGCAGCTCGTCGGGCGCCGGCACGATCGCCGCCTCCGCGACCGCCGGATGCTCGATCAGCACGCTCTCGAGTTCGAACGGACTGACCTTGTAGTCGGACGCCTTGAAGACGTCGTCGGTGCGGCCGATGTAGGTGATGTAGCCGTGCTCGTCGCGGCTCGCGACGTCACCCGTGTGATAGAAACCGCCGGCCATCGCCTGCGCGTTGCGCTCCTCGTCGCCCTGGTATCCCGTCATCAGCGGCACCGGGTGCGCCGAGAGGTCCATGCAGATCTCTCCCTCGCCGACACCGTCGACCACCTCGCCGGTGGCGGGATCGACCAACGCCGTCGGCACTCCGGGCATGGGCCGGCCCATCGAGCCCGCCTTGACCGGCTGCCCGGGAGAGTTGGCGATCTGAGCAGTGGTCTCGGTCTGCCCGTATCCGTCGCGGATCGTCAGACCCCAATGGCGCTCGACCTGCGAGATGACCTCGGGGTTGAGCGGTTCGCCCGCCCCGATCGCCTCGCGCAACGCCGCCGGCTTGCTCCCCATGTCGGCGTTGATGAGCATCCGCCAGACCGTCGGCGGCGCACAGAAGGTGTTGACGCTCTCGGTCTGCAGCCGCTGCAGCAGGGCCGCCGGGTCGAATCTCGAATAGTTGTAGATGAACACGGTCGCCTCGCCCAGCCACGGCGCGAAGAAGTTGGACCAGGCGTGCTTCGCCCAGCCGGGTGACGAGATGTTGAGGTGCACGTCGCCCGGCTCGATGCCCAGCCAATACATCGTCGTCAGGTGCCCGACCGGATAGGACAGGTGGGTGTGCTCGACGAGCTTGGGCCGGCTGGTCGTGCCGGAGGTGAAGTAGAGCAGCATCCGGTCGGAGGTCGCGTTGCCCGGGTGCGAGATCGGCTCGGCCGGTCTGTCGTATGCCGCGGCGTGGTCGAGCCAGCCGTCCGCACCGCCGACCGCGAACCGCACATAGTCGCCCGGCACGTCCGCGAACTTCGGGGTGTCGGCCGTGTTGCACACGACGGCCCGCGCCTGCCCGCGCGACATCCGGTCGACCAGTTCGGCGGGGCCGACCGCCGTCGTGGTCGGCATGATCACCGCGCCGATCTTGATGACGCCCAGCATCGTCTCCCACAGCTCGACCTGGTTGCCGAGCATCACGACGACGCTGTCCCCCTTGCCGATGCCCTGCGCCGAGAGGGCCCCGGCGACCTGGTCGGACCGCGTCGCGATCTCATCGAAGCTCCACTCGCCGCGCGAGCCGTCCTCCTCGACGATGATCAGGCCGGGCCGGTCGTTGCCGCGCGCCCAGGTGTCGAACCAGTCGTGCGCGAAGTTGAACCTGTCGCCCACGTCGGGCCAGCGGAACGAGGAGACGGCCTCACCGTAGGACGTGCGAAGGTCGAGCAGTTGGTCGCGCGCGGCGCGTAGCGCGTCACTGGCTGAGGTCATGGAGGTCCTCCTTCGAGGGGGCGAGTGGCTGATCTCACGGTAGCCCGGCCTCCCGTCGGGCGGGGTGGATCTGCGGCAGATCCCGCGAGCGCGAGGCGGGACGGCCCGCCATACGCCTGCGCGGAGCACGCTGTCGCGGGGTGTGAGGCCACTTGCGGGGCCGGGAACCAGTTGCGGGGCGCGACCACACCCCGCGAGGCGGCC
>CAYPQR010000092.1:0-8865 GCA_964412865.1 uncultured Intrasporangiaceae bacterium | reverse complement strand
ACGGCCCGGCGGCGACGACCACACGATCGGCCTCCATGTCACCCATGGTGGTGCGCACTCCGCGCAGCCCTCCTGCATCGTCGAGCAGCGCCCCGGTGACCGCGCATCCCTGCTGCACGGCGGCACCATGGTTGCGCGCGGACGCCAGCATCGCCTCGGCGGCGACGACCGGCTGCACCTGGGCATCCTCGGGATAGTGCACCGCGCACCGCACGTCGGGGCTCAGGTGGGGCTCGAGCTCGCGGGCCTCACCGGCGTCGACCTCGCGAGCATCGACACCCGCGGCGCGCTGCGTCGCCGCGAACTCGCGCAGTGCCGTCGCCCCGTCGTCCGTCAGGGCCACGACGAGCCCGCCCTTGGGATCGAATTCGATGGACGGGAAGCCGGCGAGTTCGTCGCGCAACTCCGCGGCGATGGAAGGCCATAGGCGTGAG
Organism: uncultured Intrasporangiaceae bacterium; assembly: GCA_964412865.1. GTDB lineage: Bacteria > Actinomycetota > Actinomycetes > Actinomycetales > Dermatophilaceae > Leekyejoonella. The sequence continues at coordinate 8,431 of CAYPQR010000092.1, read as the reverse complement.
GCGTATTGCGCGAGCACCAGCTCGGCGCCGGGCCCCTTGTCGGAGACGAGCAGGTTGCCCTCGCCGGATGCGGTGGTGCCCGACGCCGTGCCGTGACGCTCGACGACGGTGACGGCATGACCGTCACCCGCCAGTCGGCGTGCGCAGGCGGCACCGACGATGCCGGCACCGATCACGACGATCCGCACGAGACTCACCTCCGGGTAATATGTCACATTCTACAAGCTTCGACGTCCGCGGCCAACTCAGTCTCGCACCGGCTCCTGTTCCACGGCCTCCTCGCGTCCCTCCACCCGGTCCTGATCGATCTGCGCCTGCGGCAATGCGGTGTGCACACCCCAGTAGTAGGCGACGAGCGCGACGATCGCGATCAGCAGCAGATCCCACGGGGCACCGATCAGGTCATGGCCGTCGTACCTGCCGGATACGGAGATCAGCATCATGGCGCAGTAGTAGAACACGAGCCACCACGACGAATACACCTGCTGCGCCAGGGTCGCGTTGCCGGTGGGGATCCACTTGCGGCACGCCACATACAGGATGAACATCACCAGCTGGGAGCCGAGCAGCCAGGAGTCCGTCGACCACCCCGTCCAATAGACGATGAAGGAGGCAATCACGAACGACAGCGGCGAGATCACCGCGAAACCCTTGAGCCGGAACGGTCGCTTCATCTCCGGTGACCGCAGGCGCAGCGCGCCGGCGCAGACGGGAGCGATCGCATACGAGAGGATGAGAGCGCCGGACACCACGCTGACCAGGACGCCCCACGACGGGAACGGCAGGGTCCAAAAGAGCGCCAGCGCGAAGGTGAGCCACAGGGCGGGACGCGGAACCCCGGACCGTTCGTCGACCCGCGCGAAGATCTTGAAGAGCGTCCCGTTGCGCGCCCAGCCATAGACGACCCGGCTCGTCGAGGTCATGTAGATGTTGCCGGTGCCGGACGGCGAGATCATCGCGTCGAGCACGATGAACACACCCAGCCAGCCCAGGCCGAGCACCACGGCGATGTCCTTGTAGGGCAGGGAATACAGCGTGTCGATGCCCTGCCAACCGTGGCTGATGGCGCCGGCGGGCAACGCGCCCACGAAGACCACCTGCAGCAAGATGTATACGGCCGTGGCCAGCACCACCGACAGGATCAGGGCGAGCGGCACCGTGCGCTGGGGACGCTTGGCCTCGCTGGACATCGTCACGATGGGCTGCAACCCCAAAAAGGCGAACATCACGCCACCGGCCGCGACCGCCGCCTCGATGCCGGAGGAGCCGAAGGGCGCGAATCCGTGCAATGTGAAGTTGCCCGGTTTGACCTGCGTCAGCAACACGACGATCGTCAGCAGCGGGACGACGAACTTGAACACCGTGACGATCGAGTTGGACTTGGCGAAGGAGCCCACCGACCAGTAGTTGAGTGCCATGAAGGCGAGGATCAACGCGAACTGTGCGAGCCATCCGATCACGGTCGGAGACGACGACCCGTGCTGCGTCAACGCGGGGAACCAGGCGCTCGCGTATTGACGGGCGGCCTCGACCTCGATCGCGATCAGGCTGGAAAACGCGATCAACGTGACGAAGCCCATGAGATAGCCGAGCAGCGGACCGTGCGAATAGAGGGGGTAGCGGATCACACCGCCCGCTCTGGGCAGCGCGGCCCCGAGCTCCGAGTAGACCAGGCCGAGAAGCAGCACCGCGACGCCGCCGATCAGCCACGAGATCCACCCTGCGGGCCCCGCCAGGCTCGCCACGTGGCTTGCCGCGAACAGCCATCCTGAACCGAAAATCGCACCGAATCCGACGAAGACCATGTCTGAGGTCGAGAGTCGTGGTTTGAAAGTGCCTTGCGCCATCACTGCGCCTTCCTTGTCTGCATTCGGCTGGGCGATCGAACGGCACCGGGGATCCGAGTCGAGTCGGCCGGTCCATTCGTCAGTGATATGTAATATGTCACACATTCAGTTGATGAAGAAGAGATGAAGCCGTGCGATTTCGAGCCGAACCCTGCAATATGCCGCGGGGCGGACCCGCCTCCCGGCAGGACCGCCCCGCGGCGTTCACCGACGACTACTGCTTGACGCCGATCGACCCCAGGTCGGGATACATCGTCGTCGCCGGGTTGTTGATGTAGCCGGTGACATTGGAGCCGTGCAGCCAATAGAACTTCTGCACGTCGAGCGGGATGTAGGCGACATCCTTGGCCAGCTGCGTGTCGATCTTCGAATAGATTGTGGCCGCCGCGTCGGCACTGCTCTGCTGCGCCGCCTCATCGATCAGCTTGTTGACCTTGTCGGACTTGTACGAGCCGTAGTCCTGACCGGTCGAACTCGGCGTCAGGTTGACCCGGGAATCGAACAGCGGCGGGATGACCGTCGACATGGCCGGCCAGTCGGCTCCCCATCCGGCCCACATCAGGTCCGAATCCTGGTGCGGATTCTGGATGTTGCTCCAGTAGGTGTCCGGCAGGCCATTCAAGGTCACCTTGAATCCGGCCTTCTCGTAGCTCGCCTTCAGCGCCGCGAACTGCTTGTCGCCGGTGGGTGTGCCGCCCTCATACGTCAGCTTGATCGGGTAGGGCAGCTTGACGCCGGCCTCCTTCAGCAGCTTTTTGGCCTTGGCCGGGTCGCCGTTGTCGGGCACCTTCGCGAAGATCGAGTTCTTCTGATACCCCTTCACCGACGGGTTGACGATCGAGTATGCGGGGTCATACGTCTTCGATCCGCCCCCGGCCTGGATGTATGCCGTCTTGTTGGTCGCCAGCAGCAGCGCCTCACGCACCTTCGGGTTGGTCAGACGCTTGAAGTTGGGCACCAGATAGTTGACATACGGGGAGATCGGGTTGACCGCGCGCTTCGCGACCTGGCCGGTGATCTGACTGAACAACGCCGGCGGGATGTTGAGGAACGTGACGGCATTCTTGTCGTTGCCGCTGTCGGCGATCATCCGCTTGGCGACGATCTCCGGCTCGACGCCGGCCTCGAAGACGATCTTGTCGGGCAGCGCCTTGCGGACACCATCGGTCTTCGGGTCGTATTCCTTGTTGCGGACGAACGTGCCGCCCTTGCCCTTGGTCCACTTGCCCTGCAACTTGTATGGACCGTCCGAGAAGATCTGGTAGTTGGACTTGTTGCCGTGATCCTTGTCCTTGCGGTACGGGTCGAACGCACGGAGCGCGGCGATGGCGAGATTGAAGTCGGGCCAGGGCTTCTTGAAGTGATAGGTGATCGTTTTGCCGTGGCACTGCACGGCCTTGTCGAAGTATTTCTTGCCGTCGTTCTTGTAGGGCCCGTCATAGACCGGCAGCCCCTTGCGCTTGCCCGACTTCACCTCCGGGATGTCGAGATAGCGCAGGATGTAGTTGGGCCCGCCGGTGATGACGTCGGTGGCGAACGACCGCGATACGCCGTACTTGACGTCTGCGCAGGTGACCGGTTTGCCGTCCTGCCACTTGATGCCGTCCTTCAGCGTGAACTTCCACGTCTTGCCGCCGTCGGACACCTTCCCGGTGCCGGTCGCCAGGTCCGGCACCGGAGTCGACGCCTTCTCGGCGTTCTCGGTCACCGGGAACTGCACCAGGCTGCGCGAGAACAGCCGGCCCTCGTTGGCGCCGTCACTGCCGACGTAGACGCGTTGCGGATCCCAGTGATCGACCGACTTCTGGTACAGGAAATACAGCGTGCCGCCCTTGCTGCTGCCCGATGCCGCACTGCCCCCGCCGGATGCGCTGCTACTGCCTCCGCCGCAGGCCGCCAGCACGGTCGACGCCACCACGGCGGCGCCCGCGAGCGATATCGCTCTGGTCTTGTTGGTCATTGCCTCTCCTTCGCCGGCCCGCGGCGCACGCCGGTCTCGGTGCCGCGTGATTGTGACGTGTGACATATTACACACTAGTGACGAAGGACACAGCGCTTTCCGAGATCGGATCGCGGCCGGGAAAACCGCGCAGCGATCAGCGGGTCGCCATCCAGCCCTCCAGCCCCGCCGCATCGAGCGGCAGCGCATCCGACAACACCTCGGTGCCGCGCTCGGTCACGACGATGTCGTCCTCGATGCGCACCCCGATGCCGCGCAGCTCCGGCGGCACCAGCAGGTCGTTGGCGTGGAAATACAGCCCGGGCTCGACGGTGAGCACCATGCCGGGTTGCATCGTCGAGCCTTGGTACGTCTCATAACTCGACTGCGCGCAGTCGTGCACGTCGATGCCGAGATGGTGACCGATGCCGCACACGACGAACCGGCGATGCTGCTGTCCGGCCGGCGACAGCGCCTCGTCGACCGACACCGGGAGCATGCCCCAGTCGTCGAGACCCCGCGCGATCACCTCCATCGACGCATGATGGAAGTCGGTCCACGCGCGGCCCGGGCCGACGGCGGCGAGCCCGGCGCGATGCGCCTTCTCCACGAGGTCGTGCACCTGCCGCTGCGCCGCGCTGAACGTGCCGCCCACGGGGAAGGTCCGCGTGACGTCGGCGGTATAGCAGCTGCGCACCTCGACACCCATGTCGAGCAGCAGCGCCTCCCCTTCACGCACCGGTCCGTCGCACCGCACCCAGTGCAACGTCGGCGCATGGGCGCCACTGCCGACGATCGACGCATACCCTGGGCCGTTGCCGTATGCCCGCGCATGCCGATCGAAGGTGCCCTGCAGCCACCGCTCGCCCGGCCCCTTGACGGCGGTCGGGATCTCTCGGATGACCTCCGCGAAACCCGCGATCGTCGCGTCCACAGCCTGTCGCAGCTGACCGATCTCCCAGTCGTCCTTGATCATTCGCAGCTCGGACAATGTCCGTCCGAGCTCGGCGTCGGGCGCGAGGGAATGACGCCGCAACTCCTGCGAGTCGAGCGAGCCGGTGACGAGCAGGTCTGAAGCGTCGAGCACGCGGTCGAGTTCGTCCAGCGTGCGGACGGTCAGCCCGAGGGCGGCCGACCAGTCGCTGCAGTCCGGAGCCGAACCGACCCACAACTCGCCATGCATGGCGTTGCCATAGAAGTCCGCCTCACCCGGATAGGCCGGGCGCGGAATGTAGAGGACCGCGTCGTGCCCGCCGGGCACCGCACGCATCACGAGGACCGCGTCCTCGATCTGAGCGCCCGTCAGCCAGATGAAGCCCGAGTCGGCGCGGAAGTCGTATGCGGTGTCGTTGGCGCGGATCGGTGCGCTGCCGGCCCCGATCACGAGTGTCCGCCCCGGGAACTGCTCCGAGAGCCAGGCCCGATGGTGGCCGGCCGCATCTGCGGCGCCGTCCACGACCGTCGGCCGCCGATCCGGCGTGCCCCAGCCCTGTGCGATGAAGTCGCGGAATCCCTTGGCCTCGCCGAGGCGCGGCATCCGCACGTCGCCGTCGGGCGCGGCGGGCATCGACCGTGCGGTCGTCGACATGGTCGCCTGGTCAGTCGTCATCGAGCGGGCCTCCGAAATCGTCGATCATGGCAGTGAGATGGGTGAAGACACGCGGCGTACCGATGCCGTCGTGCTCGAACTCGTTGGTGACCCACGTGCGCAGATTGCCCACGCGAGAGGCGGTCTCGAGCTGCAGCCCCGAGTCGACATACATGTCGTCGTAGTAGACGGCGGCACACACCGGCACGTCGTTGCCGGCAAGCTGCCCCAGGTCATACAGAGTGCTCCACTCGGTGCGCCGGGCAAGCTCCTCGACGGCCGGCCGGAAGGGCCGCAGCCCGGCGATCTCGTCGAACATCCAGGGATAGACCATCTCGCCGGTGAACAGCAACGGCCTTGCGGACTCGGCGAATTGGGGCAGTCGCTCGTGCTCGCGCTGGGCGGCCCAGCCCGGGGCCTGCTCCAGGGAGCCGGAGGCATAGATGTTTTCCTGCAGTGCGGCATACAACGGGTTGGCGCGGTATGCGGTGCGCGACCACACCTGGGCGAGGAACGTGTCGCTCAGTCCGCCATCGTCGGTCAACGCCTCGTCGAGCAGCCAGTGCAGCCTCTCGAATCCGGGCTTCATCCCGAAATCCATTCCGAGGCTTTGCAACCGGCGCACGGTCAGTCGGTCTCCGTCGGGCAGCAAGACCGGCTCGGCCTCGAGCCGGTCCGCGACGCGCCCGACGATGTCCTCGTCCTGGGGATAGCGCGCATAGAACACCCGGTTCTTGGCCTCGACGCGCGGGTAGGTGCGCCGATAGACCTCGCCTGCGTCGGGGGTGACAGAGGCGAGCCCGCCTGTCACCAGGCATGCCGAAAGCCCTTGTGGCGCAAGCGATAGATAGCTGAGGGTGAGGAACCCGCCATAGCTCTGGCCCAGGGTCGTCCAGCGCCGCCCACCGAAAAGGGTGGTGCGCAGGTGCTCGGCATCGGCGATGATGGAATCGGCCCGGAAGCAGCTGAGGTAGTCGGCGCCGGCTTCGGCGCTTCCGCAGGCTTCGATGCGCCGGGCGTCCACGGGGGTGCTGCGGCCGGTGCCGCGCTGATCGAGCAGGACCACCCGGTGGGTTTTGAGCGCCTGCCCCAGCCATCCGTCGGCCTTCAGCGGACGCGGCGACTTGCCGCCCGGCCCGCCCTGCAGATAGAGCAACAGCGGCAGATCATCGCGCCGCTTGCGAGGGGCCACGACCTCGCGGGCGAACACGGTGATCTGCCCACCCTCGTCGGGATTCGCCCAGTCGAGGGGCACGGTCACCGAATGATCGGTGATGTGCATCCCGGGGATCGTGTATTCGCAGACCATCCGCTCCCTTTCACCACATTGTGAGACCAGTAGTATGTCACACACTAACGGTGGCGGCGAGGGCTTTCGGGCCGATCGAGCGACCGGTTCGCGCCCCGACCCGCCGGCCGACCATACGGCGAGCCTTCCGTCAGTTCGCGCCGGCGCTCTCCGAGCGCCCGGCCCACCAGCCGACGATGTGGCCGATGTGAGTCTCCATCAGCTCGGCCAATGCGTCGACCTCTCCGCCGGCGATCAGGTCGAGCATCGTGTGGTGCTCGGTCGCCGACCGCTCGAGCTCCTTGGTGTGCTTCAGATCGACCAGGCCGACCATCCGCGTCTGGCTGCGCAGTTCGGCGACGACCGAGCGCAGCCGCTTGTTGCCGGTGACCTCGATCAGCGCCAGGTGGAAGTCGACGTCGGCCGCGAGGTATGCGGGGAAGTCGGTCTCGGCGGCCGCGGTCACGATCTTGTCGGCGAGCGCGCGGAAGCGGGGCATGTCGTCCATCGGGAACTGGGCGGCGGCCACCCGGGCGGCCGGCACCTCCAGCCACCGCCTGATCTGCACGAGCTCCTGCAGGTCGGATTCGCCGACGGGCGTGATGCGGAACCCCTTGTTGGGCACCGGCTCGACGAAGCCGCGGCCCGCGAGGTTGAGCATCGCCTCGCGCACGGGCGTTGCCGACACGTCGAATCGCGCCGCCATCTCCGGCACAGACACGACCTCACCCGGCGCCAGCTCTCCGGAGATGATGGCGGCGGACAGCGCCTCCTCCACTTCGGCACGCAGGCTCGACCGCTTGCGGATCGTGCCGATGCTCGAGACGTTCGACGCCACCTGACCCTCCTCCTTCGCAGAGCGCCGAGACCGCCGCTCATATGTCGCATATTACGGGTCATACGTGCGAACCGACGCATCGCCCGGCACCGGTCGTGGCCGCGATACACGGCTATAGGTGAGTCTTGACGCCACGCTAGATCCCCCTAGACAGCCCGATCGTCCCGGGCCGGTCGAGTAGCCGAGACCTGGCTGGTTGAGTAGGCGGAGGAGCGAAGCGGGGGAGCCGTATCGAAACCTCTGAGCGGGCGCTGCCAAGCCCCACCTCTCGGACACGCTAGCCAAATATCGGGATATCGCTAGAAGCCCTAATACGGTGTGATCGTGGATCCGATACGCAACCCGTATGCCCCGGGCGCCGGCCAGCGCCCGCCCGCGCTGGCCGGACGCGACAGCGAGCTGGAGGCGTGGGGCGTCGTGCTGGAGCGCGTCTCGCGGGGGCGACCGGAGCGCTCGCTCGTGCTGACCGGGCTGCGCGGCGTCGGCAAGACGGTGCTGCTCAACGCGCTGCGCTCGGCCGCGGTGCGCGCGAAGTGGGGCACGGGCAAGCTGGAGGCGCGGCCCGACCAGCGGCTGCGGCGGCCGCTGTCGAGCGCGCTGCATACGGCGGTGCGCGAGCTCGGCCATTCCCAGCAGGAGGACGTCGACCACGTGCTGGGCGTGATCAAGTCGTTCGCCCAGCGCGATGCGGGCGCGAGCGCGAAGCTGCGCGACAAGTGGAACCCGGGCATCAGCGCACCCGCGGTGCCCGGCCGAGCCGACTCCGGCGACATCGAGATCGACCTGGTCGAGCTGCTGACCGACGTCGGCGGGCTCGCCGCCGACCTCGGCAGGGGTGTCGCGATCTTCATCGACGAGATGCAGGACCTGGAGGCCGACGACGTGTCGGCGCTGTGCGCGGCGTGCCACGAGATCAGCCAGTCGTCGCTGC
>CAYPQR010000091.1:0-8894 GCA_964412865.1 uncultured Intrasporangiaceae bacterium | reverse complement strand
TGACCCAAGCCCCGCAAGACGATCGGGATGCGGGGCGAGCAGCGGATGGGTCGGGACGTGCCAACCGCGTTATGCATGCTCGTGTTCACGCTCCGGGTCAGGGGCGGGTAGATCGCGTCGTATGTGCCGCGTTCTGCCCGCCCCTGCGGATGCCGCGGACCTGCCGGCGGGTAGATCGCGTCGCATATGCCGCGCTCTGCCCGCTGGGCGAGATCGGCGTCCGGCTCGCACAGTGACATCGCATCGACAGTCAGCCGAGGACGATGCTCTTCAACTCCGCCAGCGTCTCGATCCGGTAGCGCGCCTGCGAGAAGTCCTGCGACGTGGTGAAGTCGTTGTGAACGACCGCGCAGTCGATGCCCGCCGCCACCGCCGAGCGCAATCCCCTGGACGAGTCCTCGACGACCAGAGCCTCATCCCGGGAGGCGCCGAATCGCGCAAGCGCCGTGGCATACGGCTCCGGATCCGGTTTGGCGCGCGTGTAGTCCTCGCGGTCGAGGACGAAGTCCATGAACTGGCGAATGTGGCGGTCTCGGTGGATGAGTTCGAAGTCCTCCCGCTTCGACGTCGTCACGATGGCCATGCGTACGTAGCGCGACAATTCTGCGAGGACGTCGACGACGCCGTCGATCTCGATGTCCTCCGTCCGCAGGTATTCCTGGTAGTAGCCGTTCCGGACCCCACGCAGCCGCTCGATCGTGTCGTCATCGACGCCGGCTGCCTTCGCCGGTGCCCACGTGCCCGCACCATGGCCCATGTTCTCGAGGTACTGCTCCCTGTCGAGCGTGAGCCCGATCTCGGCCAGCGCGCGTTCGCCCGCGCGGTAGTACCAGGGTTCGGTGTCGACCAGCACTCCGTCATGATCGAACAGGATGTATTTCTTCACACGGCCATCCTCCCCCAAGCCGCTCGCCTCCCCCCTGGCGTCGGCCTCTCCCCCGGCGCGCCGCCGACACAGTGACGGCCTTCGGCATCGTCCAGATGGAAGAATCACCGCATGACCACACCGACCGTCCGTGACCTCCGCCTCGACGACGAAACGGCCTGGCGGCGGCTGTTCGCCGCATACAGGGCGTTCTACCACCTCGCGGCAGATGATGCGGTCATCGACGAGGTCTGGTCGTGGATCGGGGACCAGGAGCACGAAACCTGTGCGCTCGTGGCCGAATACGACGGGGATGTCGTGGGCATCGCACACTATCGATCCTTCGCGAGGCCCTCCACGGGAAGCACCGGGCTATGGCTGGACGACCTCTTCACCGACCCCAGCCGCCGCGGCCTGGGTGTCGGGCGGGCCCTGATCGAGCGCCTGCGATCAATGGCATCGGATCATGGCTACTCGGTCGTCCGGTGGATCACCGCAGACGACAATCAGCAGGCGCAGGCGCTCTATGACACGCTCGCGAGCAGGACGCGCTGGGTCACCTATGACGCCACACCGTCACGGGCTTGATCGACGGACTGAGGGCCTCGCGCCGAGCGGCGCCGCTCAGGTCTCAGGGCCGCAGTAGGATCCAGGTCTTTCCCGGGGTCAGCTGCAGCGGCTTGCCGGCGGTGGTCTTCAGACGGAACGGCTCGGCCGGGGCCGACCGGTGCCACGTGCCCGACAGCTTCCTGCCATCGCGATACAAGGTCAGCCTGCCGGAGCCCGTCGAGACCGATCTGTAGACCGGAGTGCCGGCCGGATCCTTGTAGCCGTCGGACACCTCGCGGACGTGGAGCACGAGCACATTGTCGGCCGTGACGCGCTTCCCACCGGCGCCCGGGTCGGTGTAGGGGCGACCATTCCAGCTGGGTAGGTAGTGAGATCCCTTGTACGAGAATGAGAAGCGGTCGTTGCCGATCCGCACCGTGAAGGCGGACCGCTTCGGAGCATGGTGCGTCGCCGCATCGCTCTTGGCGAATGAGAGACCGATACTCCGTGGCCTTCTGCGCTTTTCGCCCTGCGCGATCCGGTGCACGTCGAAATAGAGATTGTGCGGCGCCGTGCGGTGTGGGTCTCGGGCCCCATTGTCGTAGAGCGTGATCGGCGCCCTGCGCAGCTTCTTGCGGATCTGCGATGCGACACCGGAGTAGACCAGGGTTGGTCTGCCGAAGATCGGCAGGATGCCGATGTCGGTGCTGCGGGCGCTTCGCACCGGCTCCACTCGCGTCGGAAACGTCGAGTGATAGATCGGCATCAGCCGGGTCAGGCCGCCCTCGACCTCCTCGACGAACACCAGATCCGCCGCAGACAGGCCGATCTGCGGCATCGCCGCCGTGGTGTTCTCCAGCTTCACGGCTATCACCGGATTGGTCGTCAGCTTGCCGCCGGTCAACGGGTCGCGTGCCCTGACCGCCGTATGTGGCGCCGTCGGCGTTCGCGTCGAAGCCGGAGTCGGTGCGCCGGTCGCCGTGGTCGCCGGAGGCGTGTGACTGGATGCGGCCGGCGTCGAGCCGTCCGACCCACCGGAGCAAGCGCCCGTCGTCATGGCCAGGAGCGCGATTGCGCCGGTGGCGACACGGCGTCGGCGGGTGGTCAGGATCATCGCTGCCTTCTTTCGGTGCGTGTCGTGCCGGTCAACCATCCGGCCGGCGACTGCGGCCGGCTCACAGAGCCTTCGACAGCAGGAGCGTCGTGCCGCTCCTCTGGTCTCGCCCCATGTGGCCCACCTCGATGAACCCGAGTTTGGAGAGGACTCGTCGAGACGCGTCATTCCAGTCGGCGACGGTCGCCCAGACGCGCCGAAAGCCGGAATCCTTCGCCCACCCGAGGACCGCCCACGCCGCCTCCGTGGCATGGCCCTGCCCCCAGGCTCGGCGCAGCAACTCGAACACCAGCTCCGGTTCGCCGGCCGGTCCCTGGCCCTCGATCAGCCCGGCCGAACCGATGACGTCGCCGGACTGGATGGATTCGATCGCCAGCACGCCCAGAGTGTCGGGCGGGCCCAGCTCACGAATCGTCTCTGCAAGATCGGCAACGGTCGGTCGGCCATCCGGCCCGATCCGTCGCGATGGCGGCACTCGGGGGTCGCGTTCGCTCCACAGTTCATGTTGGATTGCGGCCTCGGAGACGAGCCATGGACGCAGCAGCAGCCGATGGGTCTCGAGTGCGAACTCGTGGTCATATGCCGTCACGCAGTCCATGGTGACAGTTCGGATTCCGGCGCAGGCATCACCCGTATGCCGATGCGGGCTCCCCTGCCGCGACCTGGGCGACCACGCCGGTGAGGCGTTGACAAGGCGGGTTGCGGGGTCCCGCTCCCCCGCGCTGCGCTCCATGCAGGAGATGCCCCACTTGCTCTCCGTGGGAGCCCCCGTACTCGACCGGCCACGGTAGGACGATCTCCTCTCATGACCTCGACAAGCACGGTCCGCAGATCGTGACGACGCCGACGAACGGGCGCCGCAAGAACCCGGATGTAACGACTGCATAACAGTGCTTGACGGTCATTCTGAGGCGGCAATAGCTTTTGTTAAGCCGCTTTAGTAAGTGGCACTTACTAACCGATCCGAGCCACATCGGAGGACTCACCGCATGGCCGACCGAGACGGTTCCCCCATGGCCTCCGACTACGGCGGCATGATCAGGGTCGACCCCGTCGAGCGCAAGAAACAGGCTCCCGCAAAGGCTGTTTCGCAGGACAACCGGGTGCACAACCGTGCCCTCGTGCTGCGCACGCTCTACCAGGCCGGCCCGCTCAGCCGCTCAGACCTGGCACGGGCCTCCAAGCTGACCAGGCCGACGGTCTCCGCGCTCGTCGCAGAGCTCATGGAAGAGCAGCTGATCACCGACGTCGGCACCCGCACCGAGCACCGCGTCGGAAAGCCGGCCACCCTGCTGCAGATCGATGACGACGCGATGAACATCCTGGCGATCGATCTCTCCAGCGCCGACCACATGATCGGGGCTGTGCTCAACCTGCGCGGGGAAATCCTCGACCGGGTCGATCTGGACGTCGATGGCGCTCTCGGGCATCTGGCCTATGAACGGGTGCTCGAGCTCGGTAGGGCTCTGCTCGAACGCTCCTCGAAGCCGGTGCTGGGTATGGGTGTTGGCACACCCGGCATCATCGACGACGAGGGCACCGTGCGCTTCGGGCAGCACGTCCACTGGGTGGATCTGCCCCTGGCGAAGCAGCTCACCCAGGAGTTCGGCATCCCCGTCGTCGTCGGCAACGACATCGGTATGGCGGCTCTCGGCGTCCTGCACTTCCGCGATGTCGGCCTGCGCGACCTGATCGTCATCTCGGTCGAGGGCGCCGTCGGCATGGGTGTCGTGGTCGGCGGCAAGCTCATCGAGGGCGAGAATTTCGCGGCGGGTGAAATCGGCCACCTGACGATCGACGAGCAAGGCGGCGTATGCCGGTGCGGCCGACGTGGCTGCCTCGAGGTCTACATCACCGCCGCGCACGCGGTCAGCCACGACGAAGACGCCGACGCGAAGCAGCGCAAGACCACCCTGTCCGCTGCGGGCCGTGCACTGGGGATCCTGGTGGCGCCCATCGCGATCGGTCTCGACCTCTCCAAAGTCATCGTCGTCGGCCCGCAGGACCTGGTGACCGACGACTTCATCCACGCGGCGATCGAGACGACCAACGACCGCATGCTTCCGGTCATCAACACGACGGTCGACGTCGTGCCTCTCGCAGGAGATGCGGACCTGATCCTGCTCGGTGCCGCATCGCGCGTCCTCTCCAAGGAACTCGGGGTGATGTGACATCCGAAGACCCACAATCACCGGCTGACACCGGCCACGCCCCACCCGGGGTCGACTCATCAATCGAATACCTCAGCACACAATGCTCGATCAAGGAGAAACTATGCACAACAGGCGATTTGGCGCGATCCTCGCCGTCGGCGCGGCGTCCGCCATGGTTCTCGCCGGCTGCGGCAGCAACGGCAGCTCGTCGGACAAGGGCACCGACAATGCCGCCGGGTCCGGCGGTGGCGGCAAGGGTCAAACCCTCACGGTCTGGTACATGCACGGCGACTACTCGCCGGAGACCATGAAGGCCATGAAGAAGCAGTTCGAGAAGAAGACCGGCGCCAAGGTCAAGATGCAGGAGCAGCAGTGGAACGGCATCGCCACCAAGGTGACCACTGCCCTGGCGTCCGACAATCCTCCGGACCTGATCGACATGGGCAACACCCAGGTCGCGAGCTACGCGGCCAAGGGTGCGTTGATGGACCTGACCTCGCACAAGACCGAGCTCGAGCACGGTCAGACGTGGCTCGGCGGTCTCGAGGACCCGGCGACGGTCGACGGAAAGCTTTATGGCATGCCCGGATTCGCCGGTGCTCGGGCCGTGGTCTACAACAAGAAGACCTGGAAGGACGCCGGTATCACGAAGGTGCCGACGACGTTCGACGAGCTCGTCACCGACCTGAAGAAGATCAAGGCGAAGCATGCATCCGACCCGGACTTCTCCGCGATGTACTTCCCGGGCCAGTTCTGGTATGCGGGGCTGCAGTTCGTGTGGGATGCCGGTGGTGACATCGCCACGGAGAAGGACGGCAAGTGGGTCGCGGGCTTCTCGAGTGCCGCGGCGCAGAAGGGTCTGAACGACTTCAAGAAGTTCCAGAACCAGTTCTCGTCGAAGGCCTCGCGCACCCTCGACACCGACAAGCCCCCGGCAGACACGATCTTCGCTCAGGGCAAGGCAGCCTCGTTCATCGAGACCAACGCCTACATCGATCTCGTGCTCAAGGACAACAAGAAGCTGAAGAAGTCCGATCTCGGCACCTTCCCGATGCCGGGCAAGTCGGGTAAGAACCAGCCGGTGATGCTCGGTGGGTCGGTCTGGGCCGTCGCGGCCAAGAGCCAGCACCCGGATCTGGCGCTGAAGTGGCTCAAGGTCGCGGGTTCCCCCGAGATCCAGAACAACTGGGTGTTCGGTCACGACAAGTGGGTGCCCAACAACGAGGCCGGTGCCAAGACGGCAGCGGAGAAGGTGCCGCAGCTGCAGAAGGCGTTCTTCACCGCGGCCCTGAACTCGAAGGCCACTCCCGCCAGCCCGAATTGGGCGAACATCGAGGGAACGAAGGCGATCAACCACCTGTTCTCCGACATCGCCTCCGGGAAGAAGTCGGTCAAGGAGGCCGCGTCCGGATTTGACACGCTGCTCGACAAGACCCTGAACGCGGGCTGACAAGCCGGCGGTGTCCCGAGACGATCCCTGCTCGTCTCGGGACACCGCCTCGAACCACTACTGAGGACCACTTGATGTCAGTTTCGGCTCCCGCACCGACACGACCGGATGATCCGGTCGACACGCCCAAGAGACCCCGCAAGCGCAGGCAGTTGACGCCGTGGGCGCTGCTCAGCCCGGCGGGAATCGTCGTGCTGGTGATCACGATCGTGCCCATCGCGCTGCTGATCTACTACTCGTTCACCGACTACGACCAGCGGTCGCTGTTCACCGGCGAATGGAGCGTCGTCGGGCTCGACCAGTACAAGGACATCTTCACCAGCGGGGCCTTCTGGCATTCGGTACTTCGCACCGTGTGGTTCACGGCCGCCCTGGTCATCGGGACGATTCTGATCGGAGCCGGCGTCGCGCAGCTGATGACCCGGATCACGTCATGGCTGCGTTATGTCGTCACGATCATCCTGGTGCTCGCCTGGGGCGTCCCCAACGTGGCGTCGTCCGTGGTGTGGAACTTCCTCTTCGAGCCGGGCTACGGCATCATCAACTGGATCCTCACCCAGTTGCACGTCTTCGGTGACATGACCAGCACCGACTG
Organism: uncultured Intrasporangiaceae bacterium; assembly: GCA_964412865.1. Classification (GTDB taxonomy): domain Bacteria; phylum Actinomycetota; class Actinomycetes; order Actinomycetales; family Dermatophilaceae; genus Leekyejoonella. Next base: position 2,168 of record CAYPQR010000091.1, on the reverse strand, counting down.
GGGCAACAGCACACCCTTGGCATTCACGTCGATCTGGCTGCTGATCGTCTGGCAGGCCGTGCCGTTCGTCGCGCTGACCCTGTATGCGGCACTGCTGCAGGTGCCGGCGGGCCCCGTCGAGGCCGCGCGCATCGACGGAGCCGGTGAGTGGCGCATCTGGTGGAACGTCAAACTGCCCTACCTGCGCCCGACGCTGCTGCTGATCGTCATCTTGTCGATCATCTGGGACGCCAACGTCTTCAACCAGATCTGGCTGGTGTCCGAAGGTGGCCCGGGTGATTCGACGAGCACACTCGGTGTCTACACCTTCAAGAAGGCCTTCGTGGGCTTCGACGTCGGCACCGGTGCTGCCATCTCCGTGGTGACGACCATCCTGCTGGTCATCGTCACATCCGTCTATATCCGCAATCTCCTGCGCGCCGGGGAGGACCTATGACCACCACAGCGACGCGGAAGACGTCCGCGCGTCACGAGCCGAAGCAGACACGACGCAAGAGACGCGGCCGCAGAGGCGACATCGTCGCCAACACCCTCGCGGTGATCTTCTGCCTGATCTGGATCCTGCCCGTGTATTGGATGATCAACACGGCGTTCAAGCCACGATCGGCCGTGCTGACCTCGACGCCGCAGTTCGTTCCGCACGAGCCGACGCTGCGCAACTTCAAGGTCGCCATCACGCAGACCGACTTCCTGACCAACCTGCGCAACAGCGTCATCGTCGTCGGTGCCGCGCTGATCATCGCGATCGTCCTCGGGTTCTTCGCCGCCGCGGCGCTGTCCCGATTCAAGTACAAGGGTCGTCGCACCGTGATGGTCACGCTGTTGATCGTGCAGATGATGCCGATGACCTCGCTGCTCATCCCGATGTTCATCGTCTTCAGCAAGGCCGGGCTGCTCGGCACCTACTACGGACTGATCCTCGCGTATGTCGCCATCGTGCTGCCCTTCTCGATCTGGGTCATGCGCGGGTTCTTCGTGACGATTCCCACCGAGATCGACGAGGCGGCGCGCATCGACGGTGCCTCGACGTGGCAGATCCTGCTGAGAATCTGGTTCCCCCTGGTCGGGCCGGGCGTGATCGCGACAGGGATCTTCGCGTTCATCACCGCGTGGAACGACTACATGTTCGCCTCGGTGTTCATGAAGAGCCAGTCGATGTACACACTGCCGGTGTGGCTGGCGTCGTTCCAGACCCCGATGACCGGCACCGACTTCGGCGGCCAGATGGCCGGTTCGGTCCTCTTCTCGCTGCCGGTCGTGATCTTCTTCCTGTTCGTCCAGCGTCGACTCGTCGCCGGTATCTCTGCCGGCGCGGTGAAAGGATGATGGATTCGTGATACCCGAGCCACGTCAGATCCAGCACGGCCATGGTGCCTACCGGCTGAATGCCGAGACCTCGATCATCGCGAGGGGCGACCTGGCGGATACCGCCGTCTGGTTGCAGGACTCACTTCGTCCACCGACGGGGCTGACGCTCCCGATCGCCCCCTCCGGCACCGGGATACGGCTGGAGGTCGACACCTCATTGGGCCACGAGGGCTATCACCTGGAGGTCGGCCAAGACGGTGTGCTGATCGCCGGCGGGGACGTGGCCGGAGCCTTCTACGGTTGCCAGGCCCTGCTGCAGCTCCTTCCTCCCGAGATCCACCGGCGCGCACGGGTCACTGATGTCGAGTGGGTCGTCAGCGGCGTCGACATCGTCGACAGTCCCCGATTCGGGTGGCGTGGCACGATGCTCGACGTCGTGCGACACTTCCTGCCCAAGCGTGAGGTCATGAGGTTCATCGACCTGATGGCCATGCACAGGCTGAACACCCTGCATTTCCACCTGACCGACGACCAGGGTTGGCGTCTGGAGATCAAGCAGTTCCCGCGGCTCACCGAGGTCGGTGGATGGCGAGCGGAGAGCCAGGTCGGTGCCGGCCACGACGCGACGATGGACGGACGTCCGCATGGCGGCTTCTACACCCAGGACGACATCCGCGAGATCGTCGCGTATGCCGCCGCACGCTCGATCACGGTCGTACCCGAGATCGAGATGCCCGGACATGTGCAGGCGGCCATCGCGGCATACCCCGAGCTCGGACCAGGCGGCGAGGCACTCGAGGTCGGGACGCGATGGGGCATCATCCCGCACGTGCTCAACATGGAGGAGTCGACGGTCGGCT
>CAYPQR010000090.1:0-8902 GCA_964412865.1 uncultured Intrasporangiaceae bacterium | reverse complement strand
AGCCGGTCGAGATCTCGATGACGTCGAAGCCGACCTCCTTGGCCTCCTTCAGATATTGGTCGACCGCGTCGTCCCCATAGCGCAGCACGGTCTCGATCCAGCCGCCCGAGGAGACGTATGCGTCGTGTTCATGGGCGATCTCGCTGAACCTGCGCACCTGCTCGGGTGGGACCAGCGCGAAGGATCCGCCCGCCCACTTGATGCCGTCGACCCACTGCCCGGCGACGTCGAGCACGTCTTGCAGGTGGCGGGTGCCGAAGGTGCTGTAGTAGGGCGCCCGGATCTCGGTGATGCCGTAGCTGCGCGGCTTCTGCGGCCGCTTGGCCCGGGGCACGAAGTTGAAGCTGACGTCGAATGGGATCTGGTTGGTCATGATCCTCACCTCTTGTCTGTTCGTAGTGGATTCATGCCGCGGACGTGTCGTCCGTGGCACGGGTGGTGCTCACCCGGCCGAGTGCCGAGGTGAGCTCGGCGACGCTGCGGTCCTCGAGATGGCCGATGATCTCGGCGATCTCATCGCGCTGCTCGCGGGTTGTGAACGGGGCGGTGACCGCGTCGAACTTGCGGCGCGCGCCGGCCCAGTCGAGCGGATTCGTGTGGAATCCCTCGTAGGAGTCGCGCGTCGACCGCAGGACGGCGCCGTCGGTCAGGGTGACTTCGAGATCTGCCGGCATCGCCTCGGGGAATCGCGCGGAGAACTCGTCGTCGGGGGTGATCTCGACCTTGCCCATCAGGCTCTGCACATCGTCGGCGACGATGCGCTCCGGCTCGTACTGCGCCGGATTCAGCTCGCCGTCCAGCAGCACGACGGCCAGCATCCACGGCAGCGAATGGTCGGCCTCCTCCTTGGTGCGGATGGTGCGCTTGTCGCCCTCCTCGCCGCCGCCGATGATCGAGTAGGCGACGTCGAACGTCCGCAGCCGGACGGATTCGATGGCATGAGCGTCGAATCCGCTCTGCGACCGGATGTCCTGTGCTGCATCGAGTGCGGACTGCGAGTGGATCTCGGCGTTGTGCTTCTTGATGATCGACCGGCGCACCCGCTCGAGATCCTCGGCCGACCAGTCGATCGTGAAGTCGCCGGCGATGGACTCCTTGAAGCCCTTGTTGCCCTCGAACACCTTCTCCGGCCCGGTGATTCCGCGGGCGGCGAGGAGTGCGGCGAACGTGCCCTCCTTGGCCACCTGAGGATAGGCGAGGCCCTTCCAGTGACTCAGGTTGCCGGTGCGCGTCACGCGCAACGCGTTGTTGGCGGTGCCGGAGATGGCGACCGCCTCCGCGATCTGCGCCACGGGCAGACGCAAGGCTTTGGCCGCCGCGGCGGCTGCGGCATACGCGCCCTGAGTTGTGTGGTCGAAGCCGGCCTTGCGAACGGGTGCGACGTCGGACAGGCGCGACTGCACCTGGTAGGCGACGGCGAACGCCGTGAGCAGTTCCTTGCCGCTACCGCCGACCGACTCGCTCGCCGCGAGCACGGCGCCGAAGTTGTCCGACGGATGGCAGGTTTCCCCCTTCGCGAGGTAGGCGTCCATGAAGTCGAGGTAGCGCGAGAGGGCGCCGTTGTAGAAGGCCGCGCGCTCGGGTGACGTGTGGCCACCGCCGATCAGCGTGGACGACGGTGTGCCGCCCAGGTCGTCGAGCAGCCCGCGGATGGCGACGATCGGCTCGGCATCGAGCGCGGCGATCGCGACACCGATGGTGTCGAGCACTCGTATCTTGAGTTGTTCGAGTGATTCTGGACTGATGTCCTCGAATCGGGCGCGGTCCACGAAACCTGCGAGCTCGAAGACCTCGGTGCGGGGCTCGGTCGATGTGTCCACGGGAAACGTCCTTCCTGTCGCGGGATCACGACTCCGGATCGTCAGGTAAGGTTTACCTAACTGATCTACCTCCATGGAACGACAGATTTATCTTGATGTCAAGATACCGAGCTGGGTGACGTGCACCACAACGGGCGGTGCTGAAGCCGACGCCGGCCGCGCACTGGCGACCGGATCATTTTCACGAGTATCATCGTGTTAATTCGATGGAGGGATCCGGCTATGACGAGACGAGCACCCGCACGCACCGTGCCGACGATCACGGCGGACCAGGTGCCGCTGTCCTCGCGCCCGGCCGAACAGGTGCAAGGACATTGGCTGCTCGCCCGACTGGGCAAGCGCGTCCTGCGCCCCGGCGGACTTCAGATGACGCGTGCGCTGCTGGAGAACGCGGGGGTCACCGAGCAGCATGTGGTCGAGTTCGCCCCCGGGTTGGGACGCACCGCGACGCTCGTGCTCGACCATTCACCGGCGGGCTACGTCGGCGTGGACGCCGACCCGAAGGCGGCCGAGATCATCGACCGGATCGTCTCCCCCAGGGGCCGCGCGATCGCAGCCGAGGCAGCGTCGTCCGGGCTGCCCGACGCGAGCGCCGACGTCGTGCTGGCCGAAGGGGTGCTGACCATACAGTCGACGGCCGGCAAGCGACAGATCATCGGCGAGGGTGCACGACTGCTGCGACCGGGCGGACGGTTCATCCTGCACGAATTGGCGCTGCGTGAACGGACGGTCGCCGACGGAGCCGGGGACACCGTGCGCAAGACCCTGGTGCAGGCGATGCACGTCAACGCCCGGCCGCACACCGTCTCCGAGTGGAAGCAGCTGCTGGAGGAGGCGGGGCTGCAGGTGCAAATGGTGCGGTTCGACGACCTCGCGCTGCTGGAACCTCAGCGAATCCTGGCCGACGAGGGCGTGGTCGGCACCCTCCGGTTCGCCCGCAACCTGGCGCGCGACAAGCAGGCTCGGCGACGTGTACGCACGATGGCTCGCACGATGCGCAGCCAGAAGGCCGCCCTGCACGCGGTCGGACTCGTCGCGGTGAAGACCGGTGAGGGTCCGGATGACTGACGAGGCGGCCGGCGTGATCCGAGTGACCACCTTCCGGCCCCGAGCTGGACAGCTGCACGGGCTGCTGACCGCCGCCGGCGAGAATGCGAGCGCGGCCAGAGCGGCGGACGGCTGCCTCACCGCCGAGGTATGCCGTGACTCCGACGAGGTCGTGCTGGTGATCTCGCGGTGGGCGTCACGAGCCCACCTGGAGGGGTTCTTGGGCTGGCACCAGGGTCAGGCCCACGAGTCCGTCGCGCCGTTCACGACCGGGAAGCCGCAGGCCCGGCACTACGACGTGGTGTGAGGTCCAACAGTGCGCAGTAGAAACTGAGTTCACCGCGTGCGCGATCCGTGCGATGATTGCGACCCGAGCGGCCGACACAGCGTGGGGGGCAGATGGGCGAGCAGCAGGACGTCCGACTCGGCGACGGTCGCGTCGCCACGACTCACCGCGCGGGATCCGCGGACCCCGATGCGCCGGTGCTGGTGATGCACTACGGCACACCACACACCGGCAGGCATCCGGCGCACATCGCGCAGCTCGCCGCAACGGCCGGACTCGCCCTCCTGTCGGTGACCCGCCCCGGCTTCGCCGGATCACCGCGCCGCATCGGCCGCACGGTCTCCGACACGGCGGCGGACGTGGCCGAGGTGCTGACCCTGCTCGGGCTCGAGCCCGTGGCCACGGCCGGGTACTCCGGTGGCGGACCACACGCGCTCGCGCTGGCCGCGATGCTGGGCGACCGCGTGCATGACGTCGCCGCCTTCGCGTGTCCCGCACCCTACGACCGGACACCGTCCTGGTTCACGGGTATGGCGGGGGACGGCGGCGGTCTGCGACCCGCGTCAGCCGGCCGGGAGGCCAGGGAGGCACACCAGCGGTCCACCGAATTCGACCCGGACAGCTTCACCGAGGCCGATTGGGCCGCGCTGTCCGGCGCTTGGGCCGGCATCGGCGAAGACGCCCAGTCCGCAGGTGTTTCCGGCAGTGACGCCGGCGAGATCGACGACGATCTCGCGTTCGTGGCGCCGTGGGGAGTCGACCTCGGCCGGATCACGGCCACGGTGGTCCTGTTCCAGGGCACCGCGGACCGCATCATCCCCGCACACCACGCCGACCGGCTCGCCTCCCTCGTCCCCGCCGCCGAGGTCCGGATCCTCGACGGTTCAGGCCATGTCGCCGTCCTCGATCAGCTGCCCGACTGGCTGAACACCATCACCCGCTCCTGACGGAGTCGTTCGGAAACCGCCACCGGGGCGGAGACCTCGTGCGGTCGAGAGTCGGGCGATACTTACTCTTGATGTGGTCACATACTGAACAGCCTGTACGATGGGGTCGACGACTTCGAGGAGACGGGATGGCGACAGCGAGGACGATCAGCGGCCCGTGCCGGGCATGGCCGAAGGACAGCGGATTCATCCGCGAGGTGCTCGACCAGATCGGTGACAAATGGACGGTGCTGATCGTCAGCACCCTGAGCGCGGGCCCGCTGCGCTACTCCGACCTGCACGCGAGCATCCCGGGGATCTCCCAGCGGATGCTGACCCAGACGCTCAAGCATCTCGAGCGCGACGGTCTGATCACGCGGACCGCGTATGCCGAGGTGCCGCCGAGAGTGGAGTATGAGCTGACCGACCTGGGCCGGTCCCTGATGAATGCGGTGGCGGCGCTAGCAGGCTGGGCCGCCGACCACCACGGCGAGATCGCCAGCAATCGGGCCGCGAGCGCGCTGACCGGAGTCGGCCGAAGCAAGACCCCGGTCAGCGCACCGGGCGGTTGACCTTCCGCAGGTTCTCACTGCTTCGTGGTGTCGGGCGCATCGCCCGTGCCACTCTGGTGCGTCACCTCCTCGGCCGATGTCTCGTCGGTCACCGCCTCGTCGTCGGTGTCGATGTAGCACACGCCGCTGTCGGGGTCGCACCATCCGCTGGCCTGGGTGGTCACGATCTGCAGCCCGCCGGTCGCCTCACTCATGACGCGCGCTCGCTCGACGCGGGCCCGGCCGCCTGCTCCAGCAGCTGGTCGTAGACCTCGACCTTCTGAGCGCCCGGGGCGGCCAGACGGCGCTCCAGGACGACGAACGGGACACCGGTCGCACCCAGTTTCATCGCCTCGTCGCGGTCGGCGCGCACCCGGTCGGCGTACTCGTCGTTCGCGAGGATCTCCCGGACCCGCTGCCCGCTCAGTCCCACCGACTCCGCGACGGCGGCGAGCGCGTCCGTGTCGAACGGGGCGAGGGTGCCGCCGAAGAAGCCGTCCTGAACGGTGGAGAAGAACTCGAACCCGCGGCCCTCGTCGTTCGCGTACTGGACGACCCGGTGCAGATCGAACGTGTTGGCGTTCATGCGATCCGAGACGTACTCGAGCCCCTCCTTCTGCGCGATGGCCTTCATCTGGCGCTCGGCCTGCTGGATGTGGGCTGCCGTACCGCCGTGGGTGCGGATGTAGCTCGTCTCGTTCTTTTCCGGCTCGCGGGGCGCGTCGGGATCCAGCTGGAACGACCGCATCACGATCGTGAATCGATCCGCGTCCGGGCGATGCTCGATCGCGGTCTGGAGGCGGTGCTTGCCGACGTAGCACCAGGGGCAACCCATGTCCGCCCACATCTCGATCACGATCTGCGACTCCTGGGGAGGCGCTGTCTGCTCTGCCATCTTTCTCACCTCACTAGTAGTGCGTAACACCATCATGAGTGAGTTGGACGGGGCTTACAAAAGGCACATTGAAGTGCGTCGGAACCCCGATCCGGCCTCGCACGGCATCCGGTGTCGCCGGAGCACGACCCGAGCCGCTCCCCGACGTCAGCGGATACGGCACGGTCCTGCACGGCAGCGACGTTCGTGACGGCCTGGCCGTCCGCGGAGAGGACGTCGCGGATGCGGATTCCGATGTCGAGACGTGGCTCCGCGCCAACGGGCGCGTCACCGTCATCGAACCCGGAGTCGTCGACACGGAGTTGCCCACGCACATCACTCACGATGCCACCCGCGAGGCCGTGCAAAGGGGTTACGACGCCGCAACCGTCAAGCCCGAAGAGGTCGCGGAGATCATCGCCTTCGTGCTCGCCCGTCCTCGCCACCTTGCCATCAATGAGATCCTGCTCCGGCCGACCAGCTCGGCTGAGTCCCAGTACCGGGAGACGTCCTGCTCCTCGGCGAGGTGTTCCTGCCGTGGGCCGCGGAAGCATCGCAGCGGCACCGAAACTCGGTCCTGGACGCCGTATAGGGACATCACGAGCAAATGAGCGACTGGCGACGCCGGACGCGGACCGGGCCGCCGCCCGGCATACATTGGCACCATGAGCATTCTCGACGCGAAAATTGCCCGCCTGGACGGCACCACCGGCACACTTGCCGACATTCTGCAGGGGCGGCCCGCACTCCTGGTCAACGTGGCCAGCAAGTGCGGCCTGACGCCTCAGTACACCGCGCTGGAGGATCTCCAGAAACAGTACGCGGCAAGGGGATTCACCGTCATCGGGTTTCCCTGCAACCAGTTCGCCGGGCAGGAGCCCGGAAGCGCCGAGGAGATCCAGGAGTTTTGCAGCGCCACCTACGGCGTGACCTTCCCCCTGACCGAGAAGATCGAGGTCAACGGGGACGGCCGTCACGCCGTCTACCGGGAGCTCACCCGATCGGCCGACCAGGACGGCAATGACGGCGATATCCAGTGGAACTTCGAGAAGTTCGTCGTCGGCCCGGATGGGTCGGTCGTGCAGCGTTTCAGTCCGCAGGTGACACCCGACGACCCACGCGTCGTCACGGCGATCGAGTCCACGCTGAGCTAAGCACGCGGTGCCCCGGGCGGCGTCAGTTGAACGCCGCGCACCTCCGGCGCGTCACTGCGTCACGCACCAACTGGGCAACCGTCACCTGAGCTCGCAGTAGGCTCCCCCGCTATGTGCGCCTGACTGCAACTCTCGGATCTCGTCCCTCGCAGCGAGGGGTGCACTTCATCAACGGTAGGAACAGTCTCGTGAGTTCTCGTCCCGCACCATTCTGCGCGTTCACCGCTCCCGAGTTCGGGAACTACCGGTGGCTAGATCCATGTCCCGGCGTTGAAGCGCACATCTCCAGTCCGTCGAGTTCCGCTACATACCAACCTGATGCATCAACCGAGCTCACCTACCCAGCGGGTCTCCCCGTCGACCACGGCATCGCTCGCGACCATCTCGAGATGGAGGGCAATACGCTGCGACGCCACGTGATCTGGATGGATGTGCGCGGCCACGCGGCATACACCGCAGTCCACGAGCTCCGCCACCAGCAATTCAGCCGCGCGCTTCGCATACCCGCGGCCCTGCCACGGGTGACCGATCACCCAGGCGATCTCGGCGCAACCGCCGACCGTTCCAGCCAAGACGTTGAGCCGGAACAGGATCACACGTTGAAGTGAAACCGCCTTGTCGACGTGGCCAGCAGGTGCCGTCTGACATCGCAATGCACCGCGCCGGAGGGTTCCGGCGCTCGCAGTCGCCTTGCACTCCATCGGCACGCCGGCCATCAGCCGACCAATTCGACGCGGACTCCGACCGCCTCATACGTGCCCCGGGCTCGTGCATCGCGCGTCGCAAGAGTCAGGCCCCGACGACCCGCCGCAGCACCCACCAGACCGTCGTATACCGCCCCGCCCGCGATGCCGAGAGCGGCCAACTCTCGATGGATTTCGCCGGACGTCGCTTCATCCAGCACAACGGCATCTGCGAAGGCCTCGTCGATCAGGGTCGCTGCGTCGTGAGGTGCGACTCGTGCGTCGCCCGGCAGCCGGGTCAAGACCGAGTAGGTCTCCACCAGGGCGTGGCCGCTCAGGACCAGCGCTCGCCCTACGGCCCATGCACTCACGATCGGATGCGCCGTGTGCGAGGACACCAGCAGCGGCACCGCGACACTGGTGTCGACGGCGGTATCGGTCACCGGCGACCTGCGTCGATCAACGCGAACATGTCGTCGTCCGTCACGACCGTGTCACTCGCCGCGACGAGCCGTCCATCCTCATCTCGTTCGAGCCGTGCGGTTCGCCCGCCCGGCGTCAGTTGAACGCCGGAGCCATAGGCAGAGATGTCGACGACGGAGCCGGGCGTCAGACCCAATGCCTCCCGCAGGGCCTTGGGCAGCAGAAGCCGGCCGCCGGAGTCGATCCGCGCTTTCATGGGAATATCCTACCATTCAAATCCCATTGCACAGGAGTACGCAAACAGACTCCTGCCGACCGGAATCGGACACCGGAAGCGGATCACTCCCGCGACGTAACCTGGCTGTGCTCCTTGGTCTGGGTCGTCAAGCGCTACTCGACCGACTCGTCCAGTCCTCGCGAGGGCCGGTGCCGTCGCGGGGCCGGCACATCACGCGGCCCGCGAGGATGCATCCAGACGTTATGCGCGAGTCTCCACCCCACCGCGTGCCGACACGTAGGGCTGTCTGGATCAGCGCGCGTTTGTCGTGCTGGGGCGCAATCACATCAAGCCCGGCGGACCGGACCGCCTCACCGAGTCTGTGATCATAGGTGAGGATGGCATCGGCATCCAGCCGCATAGCGGCCTCCAGATGCAGGGCGTCGAGAGTCCGCAGCTACGGCATGGGTAGGAATCCGCGTTTGTGTTGTCCCTGCACGATCTCCCGTAGCTTCGACACGGAATGTTCAGCTCGGTCGAGCAACACATCGACGCGGCCATCGAAGTGGACGTCGAGGGTCTCGACGATCCGCCGCCAAGTCTGGATGTGTCGAACAGGCTGGAACGCGACACGATGGGCGACCAGGACCCGTCGAAGATCATCGACCGACGCGCCCCTCGCCCGTCTGGCTATGTCGGTGAATTCCAGAGTCACTTGTCGATGAATTTCGACGTCAGCCTCGGCATGCGACCAGAGTTGGCCTGCCCGGCTGGCTTCTGCATGACTATGCATGGTTGCGGGGTCAGTCGTCGCATGTCGGGGCAGCTGTCACGTGTGACCGTACGCGGATCCTTCAACGGGCATAGCCGCCCGGCCGTTGCGTTATAGCGCAACAGGGCGTCGACAATGGTGACCATGGT
>CAYPQR010000089.1:0-8930 GCA_964412865.1 uncultured Intrasporangiaceae bacterium | reverse complement strand
CTCACCCCGCGAGGGGCCGGTATACCCGCGAGCGCTCAGCGCGACTGCAGGTATTCCAGCTGGGCCAGCACGGTCGCCTTGGCCGCCGGCCAGACGTCGCGCGGCACGTCGGCGTAGACCCGCTCCACGACCGCCTGGGCGACGTCGTCGGCCTCCGCCGCCCCGGCATCGAGAGCGGCTCGCACCTGATCGAGCCGCTCCTGCCGGTGCCGCAGGTAGTGGTCGATGACGACGGCCGCGTCGGGTGCGGTCGGCCCGTGACCGGGGCCCAGGATGGTCGGCGCGTCGCTCACCGCCTGCCGCAGCCGGCGCAGTGACTCGAGGTAGGCCGTGAGGTTGCCGTCGGGGTGGGCCACGATGCTCGTGCCCCGGCCGAGCACGGTGTCACCGGTGAGCAGCAGTCCCTCCTGCCGGAGATGGAACGACACCGAGTCGCTGGTATGACCCGGCGTGACCAGCACCTCGATCGTCAGGCCACCGATCATGATCCACTCGAGATCGTCGAAGGCTCGGCCGTAACCGCCACCGCGCACCGGGGCATCGGTGAGTTCGCGCCACCTGGTCATCCCCTCGATGTGGTCGTGGTGGTGATGGGTGGCCAGCGTCATCGCCACGCTCGCGCCCCGCGACCGCACGCACTCCAGCACCGCCTGCAAATGGGCTTCGTCGAGTGGGCCGGGGTCGACCACCACTGCTTGTGCGGCCTTAGGGGCGAACAGCACCCAGGTGTTGGTGCCGTCCAGGGTCATCGGGCCGGGGTTCGGGCACAGGACAACGTGCGCGTTGTCGGTGACGGAACCGCCTTGCCATGCCGAGTCATTTGTCACGCGCGACACGCTAGCAAGCGCAAATCCTTACTATTCCTTGACTCATTGGGGGCTGGTGGCCGCCCGTGCGCCGGGTCTATTGTCCGAATTGGCATCTCGAGCAACAGGAGTCACCTGATGATCATGCGCCGCAGTGTTCCTCTCATTGTCGCCCTCGCCGCCACGGCGAGCCTGACCGTCACCACATCGGCGGTGGCCTCCCCCTCCTCGCGACCATCGCCCGGCCAGCCGAAGGCGAACGCTCGCTCCGCAGGCATCACGCCATCCGGTGGCGGATATGCCGGATGGTCGATGAGATCCCACTCCTCCACCCGGATGAGTCCCGACTCGGCGACCGGCCCGCTGCAGGCCAATGCAGTCCCCAGGGTCCTCGGAATGGACGTGTCGGCATACCAGGGCAAGGTCAACTGGAAGTACTACTACAAGCACAGCCGCCGATTCGCCTACGTCAAGGCGACCGAAGGCACCTACTACAAGAGCGCGACGTTCAAGGCGCAGTTCAGCGGTGCGGCCAAGGCCGGGCTGCTGCGCGGCGCATACCATTTCGCCAATCCCAGCTGGACCGGCGGCAAGGCGCAGGCCAACTACTTCGTCAAACACGGCGGCAAGTGGACCAGGGACGGCAAGACGCTGCCGGGCATGCTCGATCTGGAATCCAATCCGTACGGCGCGATGTGCTACGGCCTGACCAAGTCACAGATGGTCAAGTGGATCACCGCGTTCTCCAACCGATATCGCACTCTCACCAGCCGTGACATCGTCTTCTACACCACCTACAACTGGTGGAAGAAGTGCACCGGCAACACCAGGAAGTTCAACCAGACGAACCCACTCTGGATCGCCCGATGGGCCTCCAGTCCGGGCACACTCCCCGGCGGCTGGCCGTATTACACGTTCTGGCAGTATGCGTCGACCACCTACGACAAGGACCGCTTCAACGGCAGTATGTCCCGGCTGAGGGTGCTGGCACACGGCTGACCGGAGCCTTTGCCAAGACTTGACTCGCCGTCGGTGACGACTTGACGGATCACGCCCTAGCGTGCGGAAGGTTCCGATCGACAAGGAGTCACGCATGCTTCGGCGCCGTATGCCCGTGGCGATCGCGTGCACCCTCGGGTGCGCTGCGCTCGCCATCACATCCCAGGCGAATGCCTCCCCCAGGCACGCAGATTCGCCGCACCATACGCCGACCTCGCACGCCCGGTCGGCGGGTGTGCACCACGCGGGCGATGCGTATGCCGGCTGGTCGATGCATACGAAAGGCGTTGCGCCGGACGATGTTCGGCCGAAGGCTGCGGCCACTCAGGTGCTGGGCATCGACGTCAGCTCCCACCAGGGCAACGTCGACTGGGCGTCCTACTGGTCGCAGGGCGTGCGCTGGGCGTACACGAAGGCGACTGAGGGCACCTACTATCGAAACCCCTATTTCGCGCAGCAATACAACGGGTCATACAACCAGGGGATGATCCGCGGTGCATACCATTTCGCCACGCCCAACACCACGAGCGGTGCGACCCAGGCCAACTACTTCGTCGACCACGGAGGCGGCTGGTCGGCCGACGGCAAGACTCTTCCGGGCATGCTTGACATGGAGGCGAATCCCTATGGCGCAGAGTGCTATGGGCTGAGCGCATCGGCCATGGTCAACTGGATCGCCTCGTTCAGCGATCAGTATCGGACCCGGACGGGCCGCGACGTGGTGATCTATACCAGTCGCAGCTGGTGGTCGACCTGCACCGGCAACACGACCGCGTTCAGCGGCACCAACCCGCTGGACTTCGCCTCATGGGGCAGCTCCCCGGGAGCACTGCCCGGCGGATGGCCCTACTACACCTTCTGGCAGTTCACCGATTCGCCCGTCGACAAGAACTGGTTCAACGGCGACTACAGCCGGCTGCAGGCACTGGCGGACGGCTGACCGGGTCAGCCTTCACCGACCTCGACGCGCATGACGATCTCCTCACCGACCGGGGTCGGCACCGGCATGGCGGCCACGGGATGCGAGCGGTGACGCATGATGTCGTCGGGGTGGGCGTCGGCCAGGGCCCTGAGCTGCACGATGGTCGGCGGCAACAGGTGCGCCGCACCGTCGTCGGCCATGCGCAGCACCTGCTGCGGGTCGACCCAGCCGCCACGATCCGCCTCCGTCGTGTCGTCGTCGGCGACCTGCTGATCGGGCAGGCGGGCCGCGAAGAACCACGTGTCGTAGCGGCGGGGCTCACATTCGGGAGTGACCCAATGGTCGCGGAGCGCAAGCAGATCGGACCGCAGGACCAGGCCTCGACGGGCCAGCAGCTGCCCGAACGACTGCTCCTTGGCGAGCAGGGCGTCGCGTTCGGCCCGCCACTCACCGCCCGCGATGTCCGTGACGGCGCTGCATTCGTCCGGGCCCGCGAGCAGGACGCCGCATTCCTCGAAAACCTCACGGGACGCGGCGATCACGAACTGCGCCGCTTTGTCGGGCGCAAGATCCATGAGCTCGCCCCATCGCGTCGGCGACGGACCGGCCCAGGGAATGTCGACCTCGGCGTCGCGCCGATCGACTCCGCCACCGGGGAACACCCACATCGACGGCGCGAACGCCATCGTGGCCACCCGACGGAGCATGAAGACCTCGAGGCCCCCGGACGAGGGCTGCAGCAGCATGACCGTCGACGACCCCTTGGGTGCAGGGCCGTCCGGCCGACCGCCCGACAGCCACGCGACGGCGGACTCGCGGATCATCCCGGGCACAGGGAATTCCAGCGTCCGTGTGCCCGGGACGTCACCCATCGGTCAGTCCAGCACCGTGACGGTGATCTCGACCTCGACCGGCGAATCCATCGGCAGCACAGCGACACCCACGGCCGAGCGGGCATGCGCGCCGTTGTCGCCGAACGCCTTGGCCAGCAGCTCGCTCGCACCGTTGATCACGGCCGGCTGCGCCGTGAACGACGGGTCGCTGGCGACGAAACCGACGACCTTCACGACCTTGACCTTGTCCAGGTCGTCGACCTGAGACTTGACCGCGGCGATGGCATTGAGCGCGCAGGTCTGCGCATACCCGGCGGCATCCTCCTGGCTGACCTCGGCGCCGACCTTGCCGGTGGCGGGCAGCTTGCCACCCACGACGGGCAGCTGACCCGAGGTCATGACGGTGTTGCCGTCACGCAACGCGGGCACGTAGGCCGCGACCGGGGCCGCGACCTCCGGCACCGTGAGGCCGAGTTCCTTCAAACGATCTTCGACGTGCGACATCTCATCCCTCCAAGGGCCGCTTGAGATAGGCGACCAGGTTGTTGTCTGCCCCGCTGAGCACCTGCACCAGCTCCCAGCCGTCCTCGCCCCACTGGTCGAGGATCTGCTTGGTCGCATGCACGATCAGCGGCACTGTGGCGTATTCCCATTTCGTCATGACCGAAGACTAACCTCCGCCAGACAGGCACATTGCACCGAAACAGGCGCGCACACCTGCCGGCTTCGGATGAGAGTGCCCGTATGGGCGCGTCAGCGGGTCGGGTTGAACGGCACCAGCTCGTCGGGCACCTTGCCGGTGACCATCTGCTCGGCGAGCAGCTTGCCGCTGATCGGGCCGAGCGTGATGCCCCACATGCCGTGGCCACCGTTGGTGTAGACCCGCGGCACGTCGGTGCCGCCGATGAGCGGCAGCCCGTCGACGGTGACCGGCCGGCCGCCGACCCAGACATCCTGCTGGTCGTCCCAGTCGACGCCCGACAGCAGCGGCTTGCCGCCCTTGACGATCGCGTCGACCCGCTCGCGGTGCATCGGCTCGTCGACGCCGGCGAACTCCATGGTGCCGCCGACCCGCAGCCGGTCGCCGATCGGCGTGCAGGCGATGCGCTCGGCCGGGAAGTAGACCGAGCACGGCACCGGTCGCGCGGCCGGGTCCGTCACGCCGACCGAGAAGCTGTAGCCGCGACCGGCCCGCAAGGCCGTCTTGACACCGCACTGCTTGGCGAGTTCGGGCAGCCAGGCGCCGGTGGCGAGCACGACCGCGTCGCCGGACACCGGTCCGCCGCCGACCATTTCGACGGTGACGCCGTTCGGGCCGTGGCGCAGGGCACGGGCCGTCTGGCCGACGACCAGGCGGCCGCCCCGCGCCTCCACGGCATCGGCGAGGGCCTGGGCGAACTCGCCCGGGTTGATATAGCGCTGGCCGCCGATGCGGATGCCGCGCTCGACGTCGGGGCTGATGATCGGCAGTTCGGCGCGCAGTTCGGCGTTGTCGACCTCGCGGGTGTCGAGGTCGAGGCCCGCCTTGCGGATCAACTCCACCTCGTGCTCCAGGCCCGCAGCGTCCTCGGCCTTGCGGAACGCCGCCATGATCGGCGCGTCGTGCGCTTGCGACTTCACGCCGTTGTCGGTGAGGAACTGGTAGGTGTCGATCGCCTGGTCGTTGACCGGCACATACGACTTCATCGTCTTCATCCACTGGCCGATGGTGCAGCGGCGAGCGAAACCCAGAAGGAAGGAGATGAGCCCGGCATCCGGCTTCATCGGGATGTAGAGCGCCGAATCGGGGTCGACGAGCGACTGCAGGCCCGTCTTGATGACCGACGGCTCGGACAGCGGCACGGCCAGGCCGGGCGAGATCCAGCCGGCATTGCCCCACGAACTGCCGGCGGCCACGCCGGATCGATCGACCACGGTGACCTGCACGCCGTGTTCCTGCAAGAACCAGGCCGTGGACAGGCCGACCATGCCGGCCCCGACGATCACGACGTGGGGTGCACCGGTCCCTTTGACCGGACGAAGCGGCTCCTGCTGCATACCTGACCCTCCTACCTTCGTAAATCGCGCGTCGTTGCGCTTAGTGAGACGATATCAGCCAGAAAATGAAACGACGGACCCCGTTTCGTACCCATAAGTAATATGGATCACATGTGCCCGCTGCCTCCGGCCGACGCCCGTCCCGCCGATGAGACTATCCGCTATGGACACCACCCCGACCAGGTGTATGACGTGCGGCGGCCGCGCGGCCCCCGGCGCGACCGCACCGCCGTGCTGATCCACGGCGGCTTCTGGCGGCCCGCCTACGATCGGGCGCATGCCGCGCCGCAGGCGGAAGCCTTCGCGGACAGCGGATTCCACGTCGCCGCCATCGAATATCGACGCGCCGAGCGCGGCGGATGGATGGCCATGGCGGCCGACGTGCGGGCCGCCCTGCGCGCCGTCCGGGACGACCCCGATCTCCCGTCCGGCACCGTCGTCGTGGGCCATTCGGCGGGCGGGCACCTGACCGCCTGGCTGCTGCATCAGCCCGAGGCCGCCGGAGTGATCGGAGGGGTCTCGCTCGCCGGATGCGTCGACCTCGCGCTCGTCGACCGCCTCGACCTCGACGGCGGCGCCGCCCGCGACCTCTTCGGCTGCCGCCGCGAGCAGGACCCTACGACGTGGGACGCCGCCGACCCCGCGCTTCTCGGCCCGACCCCCGCGCCGCTGCGGCTCGTGCACGGCACCGACGACGAACGCGTCCCCCTGCAGGTGTCGCAGTCGTATGCCCGTGCGGTCGGCACCGCGGACCACCCCGTCGACCTGCGGGTGCTGCAGGGATGCACCCACTTCGACCTGATCGACCCCGCCTCACCGCACTTCGCACCGACTCTCGAGGCCGCCACGATCTGAGCCGGCACGCCGCCCGTGGGTAGAGTCGTGCCCATGGCAGGTCAGTCGTGGCAGCACGTGCGACTGCACATCGTCACCGGCAAGGGGGGCACCGGCAAGACGAGTGTCGCCGCGGCGATGGCCATCGCCTACGCGGGCCAGGGCAAGCACGTGCTGATGGCCGAGGTGGAGGACCGCCAGGGCATCAGTCAGGTCTTCGACGTGCCACCGCTGGCCGACACCGAGGTGCAGGTCGCCCGGGGGCGCCACGGCGGCGACATCTATGGCCTGGCCGTCGACCCCAAGGCCGCGCTGCTGGAATACCTGCAGATGTTCTATCGGCTCGGCATGGCGGGCGGCCTGCTGGAGCGCTTCGGCGTCGTCGACTTCGCCACGACCATCGCCCCCGGCCTGCGCGACGTGCTGCTCATCGGCAAGGTGTATGAGGCCGTGCGCCGGCGTGCGGGCCGGCGCGGCCACCGCGGCGAGCGGCCCTACGACGTGGTCGTGCTCGACGCCCCGCCGACCGGTCGGATCGGGCGGTTCCTGGGGGTCAATCACGAGATCGCCGGCCTGGCGAAGGTGGGGCCGGTCAAGAAGCAGGCGGAGTCGATCAACCGCCTGCTGCAGTCGCGGCAGACCGCCGTGCACATCGTCACCCTGCTGGAGGAGATGCCGGTGCAGGAGACGGTCGACACGGTCGCCGAACTGGCCGACCTGGGTCTGCCACGGGGCGCGATCATCGTCAACCAGGAGCGGGCGCCGGTGCTGACGAAGACCGCCCGGGCCATGCTCGGCGAGGACGACTTCGACACCACCGACCTCGAATCCGACCTGCGCTCGCTGCGACTGCGCGTCGGGCCGACGCTGGTCGGAGGCCTCGTGCAGGCGGGCCGCGACCTCGGCGAGCGGCTGGAGATGCAGCACCGCGAGCGCGGCCAACTGGCCGCGCTGGACCGGCCGATCTATCACCTGCCCTTCCTGCACGAGGGGCTCGACGCGGGCGGGCTGCGCGAACTGGCCGACGCTTATGCGCGTCAGATCGGGGCCTGCGATGACTGACGACTTCGACATCGACACCCTCGTCGACGACCGGTCGATCCGCACCATCGTCTGTTGCGGCTCGGGCGGCGTCGGCAAGACGACCAGCGCCGCGGCCATCGCGCTGCGCGCCGCGGAGGCCGGCCGGGAGGTCGCCGTGCTCACGATCGACCCGGCCCGCCGCCTCGCGCAGGCGATGGGCCTGCCGCACCTCGACAACGAGCCGGCACCCGTCACCCGTATCGACGCCGCGGCGGGCGGCTCGCTCGAGGCGATGATGCTCGATATGAAGCGCACGTTCGACGAGGTCGTCATCCAGCACTCCCCGCCGGACAAGGCGCAGCAGATCCTGGCCAACCCGTTCTACCAGGCGGTGTCGAGCTCCTTCGCCGGCACGCAGGAATACATGGCGATGGAGCGACTCGGGCAGTTGCATGCCGAGCGCAAGTCCAGCGGCCTCCCCCGGTGGGATCTGATCGTCGTCGACACTCCCCCGTCGCGTTCGGCGCTGGACTTCCTCGACGCACCGAGCCGGCTCGGGTCGTTCCTCGACGGCCGGTTCATGAAGCTGATGACGGCGCCCGCCAAGGCGGGCGGGCGCGCCTACGTCAAGATGCTGTCGGTCGGCATGGGGTCGGTCACCGCGGTGATGTCGAAGATCCTCGGCGGCCAGATGCTGCACGACGCGCAGACCTTCATCGCGGCGCTCGACACGATGTTCGGCGGTTTCCGCGAACGCGCCGAGGACACGTATGCGCTGCTCAGCGACCCCAGCACGGCGTTCATCGTCGTCGCCACACCCGACCGCGACGCGCTGCGCGAGGCGTCGTATTTCGTCGACCGCCTCGAGAGCGACGAGATGCCGCTCGCCGGGCTCGTCGTCAACCGGGTGCAGATGACGTATGTGCCGTCGCTGACGGCCGGGCGTGCGTCGGCGGCGGCGGACGAGGCGCTCGAACTGCCGCCGCGTGCCGCCGGCTGGACCCCGGCCGACACGGCCGGGCTGTTGCGGCTGCATGCCGACCTCGACGATCTGGGCAGCCGGCACGCCGCGGCGATCGGCCGGTTCACGGCCGCCCATCCGGACATCCCGCAGGTGCAGGTCGCGGCCGCCGCACACGACGTCGCCGGCCTCACCGAGTTGCGGGAGATCGCCGACAGCCTCGCAGGCGGCTGACCCACCCGCACACACGGCGAGCGGCCCACGGATCCGTGGGCCGCTCGCCGTGTGTGCGGGTGCCGGTCAGCTCGCCCGGCCCGCCTTCTGCTGGCGTCGTTCATCGGCGCGGGCCGCCTTGAACAGCGCCTTCCACGACTTCACGTCGGGGCGGCGGCGCAGCAGAGCGCGACGTTCGCGCTCGGTCATGCCACCCCATACGCCGTATTCGGTCTTGTGGTCCAAGGCGTCGGCCAGGCATTCCGCCACGACGGGACACCGCTGGCAGATCACCTTGGCGC
>CAYPQR010000088.1:0-8954 GCA_964412865.1 uncultured Intrasporangiaceae bacterium | reverse complement strand
CCGGTGTCGTGTGGGCCAACACGTTCAACAAGTTCGACCCCACCTCGCCGTTCGGCGGATACAAGGAGAGCGGCTACGGCCGCGAGGGCGGCCGCCACGGCCTGGAAGCCTACGTCAAGGGGAACCACTGATGCCGACACCACGCCTGAGCGTGCGCAAGACCTACAAGCTCTACATCGGCGGGAAGTTTCCGCGCAGCGAATCCGGCCGCACCTACGAGGTGTTCAGCACCGACGCGAAGCACGACTTCCTCGCCAACGCCGCGCAGGCCTCGCGCAAGGACGTCCGCGACGCCGTGCAGGCCGCCAAGGCCGCGCAGCCCGGCTGGGCCGCCGCGACGGCATACAACAGGGGCCAGGTGCTCTATCGGGTCGGCGAGATGCTCGAGGGAAGGCGTGACCAGTTCATCACCGAGGTCACCGACAGCGAGGGACTGAGCCGCGCCGACGCGACCGTCGTCGTCGACGCCGCCATCGACCGCTGGGTCTGGTATGCCGGGTGGACCGACAAGATCGCGCAGGTGCTGGGCAACCTCAACCCGGTCGCCGGACCCTACTTCGACATCTCAGCGCCCGAACCGACCGGAGTCGTCGGCATCCTTGCGCCGCAGTCGAGTTCACTGCTCGGCCTGGTGAGCGTGATCGCACCGGTCATCGCGTCGGGCAACACCGCCGTCGTGCTCTCGAGCGAGGACCGCCCGCTGCCCGCGATCAGCCTCGGCGAGGTGCTCGCGACCTCCGACGTGCCCGGCGGCGTCGTCAACCTTCTCACCGGTCGCACCGGCGAGCTCGCCCCGTGGCTCGCCTCGCACCGCGAGGTGCGGGGTCTCGACCTCACGGGTGCGGCCGGAGCACGTGACGTCGAGTGGGGCGATCTCGAAGCGAGTGCTGCCGACACGGTCAAGCGGGTCCTCCGGCCCGCCGGCGACGGCGCGGCCGCAGAAGAACCCGACTGGCATCAGGCGCCCGACCTCACCCGGATCCGCACCTTCCTCGAGATCAAGACCGTCTGGCACCCCAAGGGAAAATGACCGCCGCACCCGCACAGGTCGTCGTGCTGTGCGGCCCGAGCGGCGCCGGCAAGTCCCGGCTCGCCCGGCGACTGCACGAGCACGAGGGTTGGCCGGTCGTGCGACTCGACGACTTCTACAAGGACGGCGACGACCCGAGCCTGCCGATGCTCGAGCCCGGTCTGCCCGACTGGGACGACCCGGCCTCATGGGATCGTGGCCACGCCCTCACGGCCCTCACCGCGCTCTGCCGCGACGGGCAGGCCGACCTGCCCACCTACGACCTCGCCGCCTCCGCCGTCGTCGGGCACACCACGATGCGGCGCGGCGACTCGCCCGTCATCGTCGCCGAAGGCATCTTCGCCGGACAGATCATCGGCGACCTGGCACGCGCGGGACTGCTGCTCGACGCCCTGTGCATCTGCCACCGGCGCAGTGTCACCTTCGCCAGACGCCTCGTGCGAGACCTGCGCGAGCACCGCAAACCCCCGGCCGTCCTGTGGCGCCGCGGGCTGCTGCTGCGACGCAGAGAGACCGAATTCGTGGCCGCGCAGATCGCCATGGGAGCGCGCACCGCCCGGCCGCACGACGCCTTCGCGGCGCTGACCGGTGGCCGCCGGTGAGTCCACCGGTCACCAGACACGGGACGGCCCCGCGGCAGCTATCGTCGAGGCATGACAGACCGGGGTATGCATGAGTGACGGCTGGGCGAGCCCGTCCGGGGACGACCCGGGGCAGCAGCCGCCCGACGGCCGGAGACCGCCGCCTCCGGCCCAGGGTCCCATGCCCGCGCCTGGTCCGATGCCGCCGGGCGGGCAGCAGGAGCCGCCCCGGTACGGTCAGCGCATCGAACCCGGCCAGATGCCCCCGGCGTACGGTGCACCACCGCCGGGCTACGGGCCGGGCGGTTATGCGCAGCCCGGACCGGGCATGCCGCCGCCGGGCTACGGCCCGCCCGGTCGGACGCCGTGGATGGTCGCCAAACCCGGCGTCATCCCTCTGCAGCCGCTGCGGCTCGGCGACATCTACAGCGGCGCCATGGCCACCATTCGCGGCAACCCGACGGCCACCATCGGGCTGTCGCTGATCCTCGCGCTCATCGTCGCCGTGCCGACCGTGGGCACGATGCTCGTGCTCGACCACACCGCCCTCGGCGACAACGACCTCGCGCAGGCCCTCGCCCTCCTCGTGCGCGGTCTGGGCGAGCTCGTCTCGTCGATCACCTCGATCATCCTGACCGGCATGCTGATCGCCGTGCTGTCCGAAGCGGTGCTCGGCCGCCGCATGAGCATCGGTGAGGCATGGGAGCGCGCCCGGCGCCACATCCTCAGCCTGATCGGGCTCTCGCTGCTGATCGGCTTCGGAATGCTGGTGGTCATCGCCGTGGTCATCGCCCTCGTGTGGGCCCTGGCCGTGAACGCGCCGGCGGCGGTGACCGTGCCGGTCGCGATCCTGCTCAGCCTGGCGGCCGTCTGCCTGATCGTGCTGTGCTACGTGCGCTTCTCCCTCGCCGCACCGGCCATCGTGCTCGAACGGTGCAGGCCCATCCACGCCATCAAACGCTCGTGGATCCTGTCGTCGCAGCAGTTCTGGCGGCTGTTCGGCATCAGCCTGCTCACCAGCCTGATCATCGGATTCGTCACTGGCACGGTCAGCAGCGTCGTGCTGCTGCCCGCGACCATGACGCTCGGCCCCGCCAGCCCCGCCGTCGTGCCCCTGAGCACGGCCCTCGGACTGCTCATCGGCGGGGTCGTCGCGCCCTTCCGGGCCAATGTGACGGGGCTGCTCTATCTCGATCAGCGCATCCGCAAGGAAGGCCTCGACGTGTCGCTGATGGCGGCGACGGCACCGCAGAAGCATGCTCCTCGATGACGGCGCGCCGCTGCGCCCGAGTTCAACCGAGGCGCGCCGGCTGCTCGCCCACGAACTCTCCAAACCGGAGTATGCCGACCACACGCCGCTGCTCGTGCGCCTGATGGACGCGATCGGCGACCTGTTCAAGACGCTGCTCGCCGACTCCGTCGGCTCGCTTCCGCCGGTGCTGATCGTCGTCGTGGTCGTGGTCATCGCCGCGATCGTCGCGCTCACCGTGCCGCGGCTGCGCCGTCGTCACGGCATCGCCGAGGCGGGCACGGCCCTGCTCGCCGGTGAACCGGCGGACTCCGACACCCTGCGTCGCCGTGCTCGGACGGCCGCGGAGCGCGGCGACCTGGAGGCCGCCTACACCGACTTCTATCGGGCGATCGCCCGAAGCGCAGAAGAACGCGCCCTGCTGCCGGACGCTCGCGGGAGCACGGCGATGGAGGTCGCGGCGTCGCTGGGCCGATATTTCCCCACCGAGGCGGCGTCGCTGCGGCAGGCCGGGGCGACCTTCGACCGGGTCTGCTACGGACGGTCGCGGGCGCAGGCCGCCGACGTCCGCGCACTCGAGGATCTCGATCGGCGACTGACCGCGACCCGGCCGACACACGACCGGGAGCAGGCCCCGGCACCCGCTGGACGGCCGTGGTGACGCGGCGCATCGCGTGGGCGTCGTTCGCGGCCGTCGTCATCGCGCTCGTCGTGGCATACGTCCTGCTCGCGCGCTCCAGCGGCACCCCTCTCGACCCACACAACCCCGGATCCGATGGATCTCAAGCTGTGGCAAACGTGCTGAAGGACAAGGGGATCCACGTCCGAGTGGTGGCCGGTGTCGACGACCTGCGTGACCAGCCACCGTCCGGGACGCTCGTGATCAGCCGGCCGGACGCCCTGTCCGACACTGCGCTGCGCGCTGCACTGCGCACGGACGTCCACCGCATCGTGCTCATCGATCCCGACGCCGACACGCTCGACGCGACCGGGCTGCCCGTCCACGCCCGCGACCACGGGCGAGACAGTGTGGCCGCCGGGCGGTGCGACATCCCCTGGCTTCGCGGCCTGCGCATCGGGGCAGTGGACCACACCTACGCCCCGGACGGCGCGGCGCACACTTCACGGTGTCAGTCGGTGGGCCGGGGCGGCAGCGCCGTGCTCGCAGTGAGCGGCCGGCCGGCGGCACCACGGGTCGTCCTGGTCGGCAGCACGGACGTGCTGCGCAACGCCACTGTGCGGCGCCATGACAATGCCGCCTTCGCACTCCGGGTGCTGGGCCGGGACGACCGTCTCGTATGGCTGTCCACGGCGCCGGGCGGTCCCGACACCGCGACCCACTCCACGCCGTGGCCGGACTGGTCCGTGCCGGCGCTGATCGTCGTCGCCGGCGCCGTGCTGCTGCTCCTGCTCTGGCGCGGCCGGCGCCTCGGGCCGCTCGTCCACGAGCCGCTGCCTGTCGTGGTGCCCGCCCACGAGATCACCACCGCTCGTGGGCAGCTCTACCGCAAGGCACGGGACACCGAGCGCGCCGGCGCCGTGCTGCGGTATGCGACGCGCGAGCGACTGCGCGAGCAGCTTCGCCTACCGCCCGGATGCCCACCCGAGACCCTCGTCGAGGCAACCGCCGCAGCCACCGGCCGCGACCCGGCACAGATCCGTGAACTGCTCTTCGGACCACCGGCCGGCGACGAAACGACGATGACGAGCGTCGCCCAGCAACTGAGCACCGTCGAAAGGCAGGTCAGACCCTGATGGACATCGGCAAACCACCCGCATCGCACGGAGATCCGGAGCGGGCGAGGCAGGCCCTCATCGCCGTCCGCGAGGAGATCGGCAAGGCCGTCGTCGGCCAGGACGCGGCCGTCTCGTCCCTGGTGATCGCGCTGCTGGCGCGTGGCCACGTGCTGCTGCACGGCGTGCCCGGAGTGGCGAAGACCCTGCTGGTGCGTGCGTTGGCGGCGGCGCTGCAGGTCGACACCAAACGCGTCCAGTTCACCCCCGACCTCATGCCGGGAGACATCACGGGATCCTTGGTGTATGACTCGCGCACTGCGGGATTCACCTTCCGCGCGGGCCCTGTCTTCACCAACCTGCTGTTGGCCGACGAGATCAACCGCACCCCGCCGAAGACCCAGTCGGCGCTGCTGGAGGCCATGGAGGAGCGCCAGGTGACCGTCGACGGCGAGTCGCACCGGCTGCCCACGCCGTTCCTGGTGGCCGCCACGCAGAACCCCATCGAGTACGAAGGCACCTATCCCCTGCCGGAGGCGCAGCTCGACCGCTTCCTGATGAAGATCGACATCCCCCTTCCCGACCGGGAGCACGAGCTGCAGGTGCTGCAACGCCACGCCGACGGGTTCGACCCGCACGATCTCGCCGCGGCCGGGCTGCAGCCGGTCGCCACGCCGGACGACCTGGCCGCCGGATCCGCTGCCGTCAGCCAGGTCTCGGTCGCGCCCGCCGTCGGGGCCTACATCGTCGACATCGCCCGGGCGACCCGCATGTCGCCCTCGCTCTCGCTCGGTGTGAGCCCCCGGGGTGCGACGGCGCTGCTGTCGACCGCCCGCGCCTGGGCGTGGCTGAGCGGGCGCGGCTTCGTGACACCCGACGACGTCAAGACCATGGCCGGCCCCACCCTCGCCCACCGGCTCTCGCTGCGGCCCGAGGCGGAGCTCGAGGGCATCGGCGTGCACGCCGTCCTGGGCTCGGCCGTCGCGTCGGTGCCGGTCCCGCGGTAGGACGCCATGGCTTTGACCGGCCGCGCCGCGCTGGTGTGCCTGATCGGGTTGCTGCCCGTCGCGCTGGCACCGTCGGCCGCCACCGCGTGGTGGTGGCTGCTCGCCATGCTGCTGCTCGTCGTATGCGACGCCGCGCTCGCACCGCGCCCCGCGTCGCTGTTGCTGGAGCGGCGACCGGCCGGGACGGTCCGGCTCGGCGAGGAGACCGAGACCGCCCTGCTGGTGCGCAACCCGGGCCGGCGGACCGCTCGCGGGATGCTGCGCGACGCGTGGCAACCATCCGCGGGTGCGCGGGGCGATCGGCATGCGCTCGCCCTCCCGGCGGGCGAGCAGGTGCTGCTGCGCACCCGCCTCGTGCCCACCCGGCGAGGAGATCGGCGCGCGGACCGCGTCACGGTGCGCCTGCTGGGCCCCCTGCGCCTGGCCGCACGCCAGTCGGGCGTCGTGGTGCCGGGCACCGTGCGCTGCGTGCCCGCCTTCGCCTCGCGACGGCTGCTGCCCAGCCGGCTGGCGCGGCTGCGACAGATCGACGGCCGCTCCGCGGTGCGCGTGCGCGGCCAGGGCACCGAGTTCGACTCGCTGCGCGACTACGTCGACGGAGACGACGTGCGCAGCATCGACTGGCGCGCGACCGCCCGGCGCACGCACCTGGTCGTGCGCACGTGGCAACCCGAGCGGGACCGCCGCATCGTCATGCTGCTCGACACGTCCCGCACCAGCGCCGGGCGTGTGGCGGGTGTGCCGCGCCTCGACGGCGAGATGGATGCCGCCATGCTGCTCGCGGCCCTGGCCGGGCGCGCCGGCGACCGGGTGCAGCTGCTGGCGGGCGACCGCGACGTCCATACTCGCGTCTCGGGCATCACCGACCGGGCGGAGCTGATGCACCAGCTGACTGTCGCACTGGCACGCGTGGAACCCGCTCTCGTGGAGGCCGACTGGCGCCGCCTCGCGGCCGCGGCCGCGGCGGCATCCCGGCAGCGGGCCCTCCTCGTGCTCCTCACACCCCTCGAGCCCGCGGCCGTCGAGGAGGGCCTGTTGCCGCTCCTGCCCGCGCTCTCGGGGCGCCACCGGGTGGTCGTCGCCTCCGTGAGCGACCCTGCTGTGCAGGCCGCCACGACATCGCGAGGCGATGCCGCGCAGGTCTACGACGCCGCGGCCGCCGAGCGCACCCTCATGCTGCGGGAGCGCACGCGAGCCGCGTTGGAACGGCTCGGCGTCACCGTGCTGGACGCGCCGCCCGACCGCCTCCCGGCGCGGCTCGCCGATCATTACCTGCACCTGAAGCGCCAGGGTCTTCTTTGAGCGCAGCGGAGTGAGGATCGGGGCACGCATGAGGCCGGGCTCGGGCTCACCTGCGCACGCTCGCCGTCCTACCCCACGGCAGGGGCGACCGCGGACTGATCGAGCTCTCCGACGTCGCTGCTCTCGCCGGCAAGCACAGCGTGACGGCCGGGGACGAACACATACGTCAGGAACGCCGCCTCGGCGACGGCTCCGATGCCGATACGGGCCCAGGTCGGCAGGCCGGACGGGGTGACGAACGCCTCGATCACGCCCGATACGAGCAACACCAGCACCAGGCCGAGCACGATCACGACCGTCGATCGGGTCTCGCTCGCGAGCGCATCCGAGCGACGCCGGGGGCCCGGGTCGACCCACGACCAGAACAACCGCAGTCCCGCCCCCGCCGCGACGAAAACGGCTGTGAGCTCGAGCATCCCATGCGGCAGGATCAGGCCGAAGAACTCCGCCGCCTTCCCGTGCGAACTCATGATGCCGCCGATGACGGCCACATTGAGGATGTTCGTCCACAGCACATAGATCACCGGCAGACCGAAGACGCCCAGGGCGATGCATATGGCCGTCACCCAGGCGTTGTTCGTCCACACCTGGGCCGCGAAATCCCGCGCCGCATATTGCGAGTAGTAGTCCGCAAAGTCGTGAGACACCAACTGCCGCAACTGTTGCGGAGCTACGAACGACGTCTGCACGCCGGGGTTGTGCGCCACCCAGGTGCCGATCACGAACGCGACGACGACGTTGGCCACCAGTGTCCACAGCCACCACGCCCTCGTGCGATACAGCATCCCGGGCAGCTGCACGGCGAAGAACCTCGCGACGCCCGCCCACGACGCGCTGCGCGTCCCCATGGCGCGGGCGCGGGCGTCCGCCAGCAGACTCGACAGCATCCGTATGACCGCCGGGTCGGGCGCGGCCGACCGGATCTGCGACAGATGGGTCGCCGTGCGCTGATACAGGTCGAGCAGCTCGTCGGCCTCCTCCCCGGTCCGACGACGCCGACGGACGAGCGTGCGCAACCGGTCCCACTCCGGCCGGTGCACCGCCACGTACGCGTCCAGATCCACGCCGCCACTGTACGCTGGAGACGATGTCGGCACAGGCCTATGCACCGCCGCCCGCGCACCGGCCCCTGCGCGGTGACGAGGATGTCACCATGATCACCGGCGAAGCCGTGCTGATCGACATCCCGCCCGCCCCGCTCCCCCACCGGATGCTCTCCGGCCTCATCGATTTCGTCACGTACCTCGCCGTGCTCGCCGCCCTCCTGGTGTTCGTCTCGACGCAGCTGGCCTGGGTCAGCGTCGCCGGCGGCACCGCGGCCGTGCTCGTCTGCGTCGTCGGCTCGCTGGTCGTGCTACCCCTGACGGTGGAGACGCTCAGCCGGGGACGGTCGCTCGGCAAGCTGATCATGTCGCTGCGCACTGTCCGCGACGACGGCGGCCCCATCGTCTTCCGGCATGCCTTCGTGCGCGCCCTGCTCGGCATCATCGAGATCTTCATGCTCACCGGCGTGCCCGCCATCATCTGCGGCTTGGCCACGGTGCGGGTCAAACGCATAGGAGACCTGGCCGCCGGCACGTATGTCGTGCGGCTCGAACGGTTGCGGCCGCTGCCGCCCCCGCCCGGCATGCCGATGCCCCTGATGGGCTGGGCGCAGTCGTGCGACATCGCCCCGCTTCCCGACGGGCTGGCCCTCGGGATCCGAGGATTCCTGATGAGGGCGGCCGGCCTGACGCCGCAGGCACGCGCCGGGCTCGCCGCGTCCCTGACCGCACAGGTGATGCGCCACGTCGCTCCGCCACCACCTGCGGATGCGCCCGCCGAGGCCGTGCTGGCGGCCGTGCTCGCCGAGACTCGTCGCCGCGAAATCGCCCGCAGCGCCGTCGATCAGCAGGTGCGCTCCCGCCTGCTGCCACCCGACCCCCTGGCGGGTCGAGCAACCGAACGCCCACCCTGGCTGGTCGAGTAGGCGAGCGCCCACCCTGGCTGGTCGAGTAGGCGAGCGCCCAGCGCGAGCCGTATCGAGACCTCTGAGCGTGCGTTGCCAAGCT
>CAYPQR010000087.1:0-8980 GCA_964412865.1 uncultured Intrasporangiaceae bacterium | reverse complement strand
CGGTCGTCCCGTATGCCGAGCTGCACGCCCACTCGCACTACAGCTTCCTCGACGGGGCGTCCTCCCCGGAAGACCTGGTCACCGAAGCCGTGCGTCGACGCCTGCACGGGATCTCCCTCACCGACCACGACGGGCTCTACGGCGTCGTCCGGCTGGCCGAGGCCGCCGAAGCCTACGACGACATCACCACCTGTTTCGGAGCGGAACTCTCCCTGGGACTGTCCGCCCCGCAAAACGGTGTGGCCGACCCCGAGGGCACCCACCTGCTGGTGCTCGCCAGAGGTCAGGAAGGCTATCGTCGGCTCGCCGGCGCTCTCACCGACGGACACCTGGCAGAAGGCGCCGAAAAGGGCCGCCCCATCTACGATCTCGAAAGTCTCGCCACCATCGCCGACGGCCACTGGATGATCCTCACCGGTTGCCGCAAGGGCAGTGTCCGCCAGGCGCTGGCGAGCGGTGGAAGGCCTGCCGCGGCACGCGAGGTCTCTCGGCTCGCGGAGCTCTTCGGACGCGACAACATCCTGGTCGAGCTGACCGATCACGGCAATCCCGACGACAGCATCCGGTGCGACGCGCTGGCCCGAGTCGCGGCCGACACCAATGTGCCGGTCGTCGCCACCAACGCGGTCCACTACGCCACGCCGGAGCAGTTCCCACTCGCCACCGCCCTGGCCGCCGTGCGCTCCCGCCGCAGCCTCGACGACCTCGACGGCTGGCTGCCCGCCACCCCGCACGCACATATCCGCAGCGGCGCCGAGATGGCGAGGCGATTCGCGCGGTTCCCCGGCGCCGTCGAGCGCACCGTCGACATCGCCGACGACCTGGGATTCACGCTGCGTGCGGCCACCCCGCACCTCCCCCGTCAGGACGTGCCGCCGGGGCATACCCCGATGAGCTGGCTGCGCGAACTCACCTGGCGTGGAGCGGAAGTGCGCTACCCCTCGATGACGCCGGAGGCCAAGGCCCGGCTCACCAAGGAATTGCAGGTCATCGAGGCCAAGGACTTCGCGGGATACTTCCTGATCGTCCACGACATCGTGCAGTTCTCCAAGAGTCAGGGAATCCTCTGTCAGGGCAGAGGATCCGCCGCGGCATCGGCCGTATGCTACGTGCTCGGCATCACGGTCATCGACCCGATCTTCTACGGCCTCCCCTTCGAGCGCTTCCTGTCCGAACTGCGCGAGGAAGCCCCCGACATCGACGTCGACTTCGACTCCGGCCGGCGCGAGGAGGTCCTCCAATACGTCTATGGCCGGTATGGCCGCCGCAACGCCGCCCAGGTGTCCAACGTCATCACCTACCGGCCCAAGAACGCCGTGCGCGACATGGCGGCCGCCCTCGGGCACAGCCAAGGACAGCAGGATGCCTGGTCGCGGCAGGTCGAGCGGTGGGGCGCCGAGATCAGCAGCCAGGACCACGACATACCGGCCGAGGTGGTCGACCTCGTCGGCCAGGTGCTGACCTTCCCCCGCCACCTCGGCATCCACTCCGGCGGCATGGTGCTCACCGACCGCCCCGTCGGCGAGGTCTGCCCCATCGAGCACGCACGGATGGAGAACCGGACCGTGCTGCAGTGGGACAAGGACGACTGCGCCTGGATGGGCCTGGTGAAGTTCGACCTGCTCGGCCTCGGCATGCTCTCCGCGATGCAGCACACCTTCGACCTGGTGGAGCAGCACCTGCACACCACCTGGCGGATCGAGACGATCCCCAAGGGAGAACGCGGCGTCTACGACATGCTCTGCCGAGCCGACTCCATCGGCGTGTTCCAGGTCGAGAGCCGTGCCCAGATCGGCACGCTGCCCCGGCTGAAACCCCGCTGCTTCTATGACCTGGCGATCGAGATCGCCCTCATCCGTCCCGGCCCCGTGCAGGGCGGCGCGGTGCACCCCTACCTGCGCCGTCGCTCCGGCGAGGAGCCCGTCACCTACGTCCACCCGATGGTCGAGAGCGTGCTGGAGCGCACCCTGGGCGTCCCTCTATTCCAGGAACAACTGATGCAGATGGCCACCACGGTGGGCAGCTGCACCCCCGCCGACGCCG
Organism: uncultured Intrasporangiaceae bacterium; assembly: GCA_964412865.1. GTDB lineage: Bacteria > Actinomycetota > Actinomycetes > Actinomycetales > Dermatophilaceae > Leekyejoonella. The sequence goes on along the minus strand of CAYPQR010000087.1, from coordinate 6,937 downwards.
ACCTGCTGCGCCGCGCCATGGGATCCAAACGCGGCGTCGAACGCATCGACCGGCTGCGCGACAAGCTGTATGCCGGCATGGCGGAAAACGGCATCTCCGCCGACGCCGCCGACGAGATCTATGCCAAGATCGAGGCCTTTGCCAACTTCGGCTTCGCCGAATCCCACGCGCTCAGCTTCGCCGTGCTCGTCTATGCCAGCTCCTGGCTCAAATTGCATTATCCCGCAGCGTTTCTCGCATCACTGCTGCGTGCGCAGCCGATGGGCTTCTATTCACCGCAAACCCTCGTCGGCGACGCCAGACGACGCGGAGTGACCGTGCTGCCTCCCGACCTGCAGCATTCACAGGTGCAGGCCGACCTCGAGCCGCTGGAGGGCGCCGAAGCAGGGGTGGGCCGAGACGACTGTCTGCACGACCATCCCGAGCACGAGATCGGCCCCTTCGACCCCGGCCGGCCCGACGACACGGCAGCCCATCGCCGCGACGGCGCCTACGCGGTGCGACTCGGTTTCACCGACATCTCCTCTCTCGGCGAGGAATCCGCCTCCCGCATCGTCGCCGAGCGCGAAGCGCACGGCCCCTACCGCGACGTCGCCGACCTGGCGCGGCGCGCCGGGCTCGATACCGGGGAGATGGAGGCGTTGGCGACCTCGGGAGCACTCGAGCACATCGCCGGATCCCGCAGGGAAGCTCTCTGGCAGGCGGGCGAGGCAGCGCACAGCAGGCCCGGCCAGCTCGACCTCCGGATGCCCTATCAGCCGCCCCTGCTGCCCCTGATGACGCCGGGAGACGTGCTGGTCCACGACCTGCAGGCGACCGGAATCAGTGCGCAGGATCACCCGATGCGTTACTGCCGCAAGGAGATCGCTGATCAGGGTGTACTGACGGTGCTCGACCTGCAAACGGCCGAGTCGGGCCGGCGCATCCAGGTGGCGGGCGTGGTCACGCACCGACAGCGCCCCGCCACCGCCGGAGGGATCACCTTCGTCAATCTCGAGGATGAGACCGGCCTGGTCAACGTGATCGTCAGCCGCGGCGTCTGGCACCGCTACCGCAAGGTCGCTCGCGCCGCACCCGCCATGGTCGTCAGAGGCATCGTCGAGCGCTCCCCCGACGGCGTCATCAATGTGCTCGCAGATCGCCTCGAGCGCCTGCCGATCAGCGTCGCTCCCCGATCACGGGACTTCCGATGACGCCCGCCGCGCGCCGGACGGGAGCGATGGGCGGGCGGGTAAAGATCTCTTCAAGATTGCGTCCACCGGCCGGTGGTGGCAGCGCTCGCGGTCCACCTCACGTCACTGGAGATCGGCCCGCCATGGCGCCGCTCTTTACCCAATTTACTTTCGTGATATGGCAGTTCACCCTCCAGATTCCGCTATGGACACTCCCCGGAGTGGCGCGTAACTTCCACCGCCGTAGGAGACACCTACTGCCACGAGAGGAAGCACACATGCGTTTTGGGAAGACCGCCAGATTCGCGACCGCAGCCGCCGGAGTCGCGGCCATGGCCGCCATGGGAGCAGCGCCGGCACACGCCGCCTCCTCCCCCGACGGGATGCGCACGATCGGGACGCACGCGGCCACCTCCGGCCCGTCGTCCCCCATCTCGCCGCACATCGTAGGTGGCACACGCGCCGACAACCCCGCATATGTGCAACTGGTCTTCGGCCAGGATGGCGGCACCTACGGCTGCACCGGCGAAGCCATCGGCGCGTCCTGGGTGCTGACCGCCCGCCATTGCGTGGACGGCGACACCTGGATGAACGTCTACTACAGCAATGACGTGAACAACCCCGGCACCGCGCACCCGGCCGACCAGGTCGGATACTCGGCCAACGGCGACGTGGCGCTGGTGCACCTGGCCAGCCCGGTCAGTCTCGGGTCGTATGCCGAGATGGCCGACTCGTACTCGCCGAACGGCGGCACCGGCACGATCTACGGGTATGGCCTGCGCGCGAACCGGCAGCAGCCCGACCACCTCTACAAGGCGACCGTCAACATCGTCGGCTCGAGCACCGACGCCTACGGCGGCAATGCCGTGCACGTCAAGGGTGAGACCGGCGCCTCCAACCACGGCGACTCCGGCGGCCCGCTCGTGGTGGGCGGCCAGATCGTCGGTGTCTGCTCCACGGGGGACAGCGCCGACCCGGGATCCGACATCCACGCCGGATCCAACTACGCAAACCTGACCGCCAGCCGCGCCTGGATCCAGCAGACGACCGGCATCTGACCCCCGCCCCACCGACCCATGGAGCCGCTCTGAACCCGCCGAGTGGCCTACAAAACCCTTGAGTGGCCCACTTGTTCACCTGAATAAGTGGGCCACTCAACGGTTTTGTAGGCCACTCGGCGGGCAGGGGTGAGCGGGAGGAGCGGGGAATTCGTCGGGCGGTTCCGAGATCAGGCCCGCGCCGGGAGGATGTTCTGGTTGACCCGGAAGAGGTTGTCGGGGTCGTAGGTGCCCTTGATCTCGGCGAGCCGTTCGTAGTTGCCCCCGTAGCTGGCCCGCACGCGGCTCTGCCCCTCGTCCATCATGAAGTTGACGTAGCCGCCTCCCGCCGAATACGGGTGGAGCGCATCGTGATAGGCCTTCGCCCACTCGCTGATGGACCGGGCGTTGGCCGGGTCGGGGTCGACTCCCACGATCACCTGCGAGAAGTTCACGTCGCGGTGGGCCCACGCGGTCGCATCGGACGCCACACGGTGCACTGCGCCGTCCACCGGATACAGGTGCATCTGCGAGAGCGCCGTCGGTGCCTCCTCGCCGAACCGGGCGTGCAGCTCGATCGCCTCGTCGGGGATCTCCCGGAAGAAGTCACCGCGCCAATACCATTGCAAACCCTTCGGAAGCAGCGCGTCGAATGTGGCTTGCAATGCCGGATAGGGTGCCTCGCCGATCGCGTCCCACGCCGGCTGCAGCGCGCGGACCGGGGCGAACACCTCGTCCGCGTCGGCCGGGTCTCCCGTGAAGCACCAGACGATCGCGCACGCCTTGTGCAGGTGGAACGGCTCGGGGAACGGCGCCACCGGCGGGACGGTCATCGTCGCGAAGAAGCCGGACAGGTCGCCGTCCTGTGCCGGCAGGAAGTCTCTGAACCACCGGAGGACATCGCCGGTCATCGACGCCGGCCAGGCGGTGGGGCCGCAGATCACCCGGTCGACGGGGTGCAGGCGGAAGGTGAAGGAGGTGACGACGCCGAAGTTGCCGCCGCCGCCGCGGATCGCCCAGAAGAGATCCGGATGCTCGTCCTCGGACGCGGTCACCACCCGCCCGTCGGCCAGCACGACACGGGCCGAGAGCAGATTGTCGATCGTGAGGCCGTACCGGCGGGACAGGTAGCCGTGCCCGCCTCCGAGGGTGAGCCCGCCGACGCCGGTCGTGCCGACAACGCCCGTGGGTGTGGCGAGCCCGTAGGCATGGGTGGCCGCGTCGAACGCGCCCAGGGTGGCACCAGCCTGCACGTGCGCCGTCCGGGATGTCGCGTCGACCTCGATCGCGGACATCGGTGACAGGTCGATGACGACGCCGTCGTCGACCGTGCCGAAGCCCGCGCCGGAATGCCCACCGCCTCGCACAGCGAGGGGCAGCCCTTGACGCCGCACTTCGCCGAGCACGTCCTGGACGTCGGTGGCATTACGGCAGCGCACGATCGCCGCGGGGTGTCGATCGATCATCGCGTTGTGCACCTGCCGAGTGTCCTCATACCCCTCATCGCCAGGCCGTATGACGCCTGCGGCGGTCTTCAGGTTCGCAATCGTGGTCATGGCGCACTTCCTGTCGTCGTCCGGTGCAACCCGACCTCCAGCATCGCCGCGCGGGTCGCGGGTGTCATGACCTGAACTGCCCCTTTCGGACGGTCCGCGGATAGTCAGATCTGACCATCCGAGCGGCCCGAGCGGCGGTAGCATTTTCAGGTATGGAGTGGTGGCACCCCATACCACTGCCACGCCGTTTCGCCTCGGCGCGTCGCTCCCGACTGGTCGGGCGCCGGGATGAGTTGGCGGAATTCGAGCACATCTGGTCGCGCGTCGAGGAGGGCGAGGGCCAGGTCGTGCTGCTCGGCGGCGAGCCGGGTGCGGGCAAGACGCGCCTTGCGGTGGAGGTCGCGGGCGCGCTGCACGATCACGGCGCGACGGTGTTGGTCGCGGCAGCGACCAGGGATGGTGCCGTGCCCTATCAGCCGTTCGTCGAGATGCTCGACCACCTCTTCACCCACGCCGGCTGCTGCCGCGGGGAGGAACGACAGGGCCGCGGCGACTGCCCCCTCCTCGCCGGTACCCCCTACGACCTCGGACGATTGTCGGTCCGAGCGGCTGAGCACCTCCGCCCGGCCATGGGCGACACCTCCGGAGACACGCGCCTCGACCTGTTCGACTCCGTCGCGCTGCTGCTGCGACGGCTGTCGAAACAACGACCGCTGGCGGTCATCCTCGACGACCTGCACTGGGCGACGCCTCCGACAGCGGCTCTGCTGAAGCACGTCGCGCACGCAAGCGCCGGCTCCCCCATCCTGCTCGTGGCGACCTTCCGCACGACCGCGCCGGACCGCTCCCCCGAACTGAGCGCACACCTCGCCGACCTGCACCGGCTGGACGGGGTCCACCGGCTCGACCTGGCCGGGCTCGACACGGATGCCGTCGCCGACTTCGTCAGCGAGCAGTCGGGCATCTCGAGATCGCAAGCCCGATCGCCCGCGGCGGTGCTGCGTGATCGCACCGGGGGCAACCCGTTCTTTCTCCGGGAGTTGTGGAGCGACATGCAACGCCATGGCGGGCTCGCCGCCCTGCAGGACCGCCACAACATCCCGGGGTCGATCGCAGACACCATCACCGGACGCCTTGCCGGCCTCGGGCCAGACGTGCGCGAAACACTCGAACTGGCAGCCATACTCGGCGAATCGTTCGACATCACGACCCTTGTCGGAGCGGGCACGATCAACCGCTCGCGCAGTGTGGAGGCGGTGGATGCCGCCGTGGCCGTCGGCCTCATCGAACCTCTCGACGAGCCGCCCACCCGGTATGGGTTCGTCCATGCACTGGCTCGCCAGGTGCTGCTCGACCGGCTGCCGACGAGGCGCCTGCAGGCGTTGCACGCACGCGCCGCCACGACGTTGGATCAGGACAGGGCACACAGACCCGATCTGTATCCGAGTCTGGCCCTGCACTACCTCCACGCGCACCTGCTCGGCTATGAGGAGCGCGCCTATCACTATGTCAGCCTCGCCGCGCGGCAGGCGGCACACAGCCTGGCCTACGAGGATGCCGCCCGATGGTTCGAACGCGCCGCCACACTGCCCGGCCGGGCCACCGACCAGGTCGCCGAGTCACTCCTGCTGGCCGCGATCAATCGGGTCCGGTCGGGGGACTTCGCGAGAGCACGGGCGATCTATGAGCGCCTGACGGACATGCCCGACCCGCTCATCCGGCTGCAGGCCGCGATGGGTTTCGAGGACACCAACTGGCGGCCCGGCCTGATCGACACTCGCGCCGCCGCGCTGCTCTCCGCCGCGATCGGCGACTGCGGCCTGACCGATGACGATCCCCGCCGTATTCGCGCCACCGCGTCGCTGGGCCGCGCGTTCGCCTTCGCGGGCCGCCACGACCGGGCCGAGGAGCTCGGCGATCGAGCGATCGAGATGGCCCGGGCCGGCGGCGATCCCGGCACGATCGCGCACACGCTGCGGACCAGCCTGTGGCACGGACTGGCGCCTCAGGATGTGCAGCGGCAGCTCGCGCGGGCCGCCGAACTATCCGCTATTGCAGCCGAATCCGACGATCAGGAGTCCCTGGCCGAGGCGGCGCACTTCGGCGCGATGGCCAGCTATCTCGCCGGACGGCCGGCCGATCTCGATCGATACGTGCGCCAGGTGCAGGCCGCGGCCGTGTCGGGCCGGCAGCCGTTCATGGACTACACCGCGATCTGCCTGATGCAGGGGCGTGCCTATCGTCGCGGTGAGTTCGCGGCGGCGGAGCGACTGGCGCGGACGGCCCTGCAGATCGGCGAGTTCGATGCCGAGTCGACCGACGGGCCATACAGCGTGCAGTTGTTCATGATCCGCCGCGAGACCGGCGGCCTCGACTCGGTGCGCGAGCTCGTGACCGGTCAGGAACCGTTGGCCGGGCACTGGCTCCCGGGCCTGCTCGCGGTATACACCGAGCTCGGGCTCACGGACGCCATGCGGCGGACGCTGCGGGCGATGCTCGACCGCGACCTGGATCTCATGGCTCCCGACGCCAGGTTCCCCATCGAGATCGCGTTCATGGCCGATGCCGCGGCCGACCTGCGCGACGTCGCCGCGATGGATGCGCTGAGCCGGCCGTTGGCGCGCTATTCCGGCGGCAACATCGTCACCGGCGAGTTCATCGCCTCGTTCGGCAGCGCGGACCGATACCTTGCACGGTTCGCCGAGGCGTCCGGAGATCGGGCCCGCGCGGATCGGCTCTTCGAGAGCGCACTCGCGATGGATCAGCGGATGGGTTCGGTCGTCCACGTCGGCGAGACGCTCGCCCGGCACGCCGTCGCTCTGCACCGGCGGGGCGACGAACCGGCAAGGGCCCGGCGGCTGACGGAGCGGGCACGGGACGTGGCCACACCCATCGGGCAGCTGCGGGTGCTGCGTTGGCTGGAGGCGACCGATGCGAGCGGCGCCACCGTGGGGCCGGAGCACCTGACCGACCGCGAGCTGGAGGTGCTGCGGCTGCTGGCCGAGGGGCTGAGCAACCGCGACATCGGCGCTCGCCTGTTCATCAGCGCCAACACCGCGGCCAACCACGTGCGCAGCATTCTGACCAAGACGGGCTCGGGCAACCGCACCCAGGCCGCACGGTATGCATCGGACCACGACCTGGTCTGACGCGGCCGGGGCCGTCCCTCGCGCGCATCCGTCAGGTCCGAGGAGGAGGTCAGATCGGGGAGAGGCTGGAATCCGGTAGCACC
>CAYPQR010000086.1:0-9107 GCA_964412865.1 uncultured Intrasporangiaceae bacterium | reverse complement strand
CGGGGTCGGTCGCTAGCGCAGGCCGACTCGGCGCTCCAGCGCCAGGTCGATCAGTTCCGTGATCAGCGAGGTGTAGTCGACGCCCGCCTCGGCCCAGGAACGCGGAAACATCGAGGTGGGTGTGAAGCCCGGCATGGTGTTGATCTCGTTCAGCACGACGCTGCCGTCGCGGGTGTAGAACCAGTCGACCCGGGCGAGGCCCTCGCATCCGGCCGCATCGAACGCGCGCACCGACAGCTCCCGGATCTCGCGTGTGATGCTCTCGGGAAGGTTCGCCGGGCAGGTCAGTTGTGCGTCGTCGCCGAGGTATTTCGCCTCGAAGTCGTAAAACCCGTGACTGCCTGAGACGACCTCGATCTCGCCCACCTGACCGGCGCGCGGAGCCTCGTCGCCGCGCCCCTCGAGCACACCGCATTCGACCTCGCGACCGACGATTTCGGCCTCGACGAGCACCTTGGGGTCGAACTGCCTGACCTGCTCGATCGCGTCCCGCAGATCCTCGGCACGCTCCACCTTGACCACTCCGACACTCGACCCTGCCCGTGCGGGCTTGACGAAAACGGGCCAGCCGAGCGCAGCCACGGGATCCATGCAACTCGCCGGATCCCGGCGCCACTGCTTGTCGGTGATGACCGTGTAGCGCCCGATCGGCAGACCTGCCGCGGCAAAGACCACCTTCATCAGGTGCTTGTCCATCATGATCGCCGACGCGGCGACGCCCGACCCTACGTAACGCACGTCGCCCAGCTCCAAGAACCCCTGCAGCGTGCCGTCCTCACCGAACGGCCCGTGCAGCAGCGGCAGCACGACGTCGACGTCGGCGAGCCGCTGCGGGGGCCGGCCGGGCTCGAGCACGAGGAGATCCTGGCTGGCCGGCGACGCGGACAGCACGAGTTCCTGGTCTCCGTCGACGTGCGGCGTATGCGTCGAGGTCAGCTGTAACGGGGTCGGATCGTCCCCCATCAGCACCCAGCGCCCGTCTTGGGTGATCCCCACGGGGACGACCTCGAAGCGGTCGCGGTCGATGGCGTTCATCACGCTCGCGGCGGTGGCACACGAGACCGCGTGCTCACTCGAACGTCCACCGAAGACGATGGCGACAACGGTCTTGCCCGCGGATGCGCTGGGCTGCGATGGAGTGGTCATCGCGACGAGCGTAGCGCCCACCGCGCGAGCCACGGCGGCATGCGGGTCCACCGGCGTGCCACGATGCCCTCATGCCCGATACCTCGTCCGACCTGTCCGTCGATTCACAGCTCGTCGCCCTCGGCCGGCCGCCTCGCGAGCCCGGCGTCGCGATCGGGCCGCCCGTGGAGTTCACCTCGACGTATGTGGCCGACGGCGCGCATGACTACGGCCGCACCTCGAACGCCACCTGGCGCGCTTTCGAGGAGACCCTGGGCGCGCTCGAGCACGGCAGCGCGCTGGCGTTCGCCAGCGGTATGGCGGCGATCTCGGCTGCGCTGGCACTCACCCCTCCCGGCGGCCTCGTCGTGGCCCCACGTCACGCCTACAACGGCGCTGGAGCCCTGCTGGCGCGTCTGGAGGAGCTCGGGGCGGTCCGCGTGCATCGCGTCGACGTCTGCGACACCGAGGCACTGCTGAGCGCCGTGGACGGCGCCGCGCTGGTCTACATGGAATCGCCGACCAACCCGATGCTCGAGGTGGCCGACCTGCCCGCGGTCTTCGCGCGAGCGCGGGAGGTCGGCGCGGTATCGGTGTGCGACAACACGTTCAGCACTCCGTTGCTGCAGCGGCCGCTCGACCTGGGCGCCGACGTCGTGCTCCACTCCGCGACCAAATACCTGTCCGGCCACTCCGACCTGCTGATGGGAGCGACGGTCACCGCGAATGACGAGATCCACGACCGGTTGCACACCGAGCGCACATTGCGCGGTGGCATCCCGGGGCCGATGGAGACGTGGCTGGCGTTGCGCGGCATGCGCACCCTCCATCTGCGTATGCGACGCGCCTGCGACTCGGCGGCGACGCTCGCGGAGCGCCTGCGGGAGCATCCGGCGGTCTCGCGGGTGCGCTACCCGGGCTGCGGCGCCATCATCGCCATCGAGCCGCATGGAGACACCGGCACCGCGACGGCGGTGGAGCACGCCGTGCGACTGTGGCTGCCGTCCACGAGTCTCGGGGGCGTGGAGTCCATGCTGGAGCGCCGCCGTCGCCACGAACTCGAGCCCACGTCGGTGCCAGAGCATCTGCTGCGCCTCAGCGTCGGCATCGAGGACGTCGACGATCTCTGGCACGACCTGGACCGGGCCCTGCGGGTGGCCCAGGCGGGCTGACCGGAGGCCCGCCTCAGGTCGCTTCGTGCTTGCGTGCGCGCGACATGAGCGCCTCCACGACGTCTGCGGGCCGGCGACCCTCGTGCACGACGGCCGCGACGTTCTCCACGATGGGGACGTCGGCATCGACCGAGCGTGCCAGCTGCAGGATCGACTCGCACGACTTGACGCCCTCGACGGTCTGCTTCGACGACGCGACGACCTCCTCGAACGTCTGCCCCCTGCCCAGTTCATAGCCGAAGGTCCGGTTGCGTGAGAGTGGCGAATTGCAGGTCGCGACAAGATCACCCACCCCGGCGAGACCGAGGAAGGTCTGCGGGTCGGCGCCGAGCTTCGCACCGAGCCGTGCCGTCTCGGCGAGGCCCCGGGTGAGCAGGCTGGCCATCGTGTTGTCGCCCATCCCCATGCCGCTCGCCATTCCGACGGCGAGCGCGATGACGTTCTTGACGGCGCCGGCGACCTCGGTGCCGACGACGTCGCTGCCGAGGTATGGCCGGAAATACGGCGCAGCGCTGGCCTCGGCGACCTTCGCGCGCAGTCGCGGGCTCCTGGATGCGACCACGGCGGCGGCGGGCTGGTGCGCCGCAATCTCCTTGGCGAGGTTGGGTCCCGACACGACGGCGATCCGCTCGGGCTCGACGCGTCCGACCTCTTCGATGACCTGGCTCATCCGCTTCGCGGTGCCCAGCTCCACGCCCTTCATGAGTGACACGATCGCCGCGTCCTTCGGCAGTGCATCACCCCAGATCTCCAGGTTGTAGCGCAGACTCTGCGAGGGCACGACGAGCGCCACGATCTCCGCACCGGCGACGGCCTCCTGCGGATCGTGCGTGGCCGTGATCGTCTCCGGGAGCCTCAGTTCGCTCAAATAGCCGCTGTTGACGTGGGTCTCGTTGATCTCGGCGGCCACCTCGGGCCGCCTGCTCCACAGACACACCTCGGTGCCGGCGTCCGCCATGATCGCCGCGTATGCCGTGCCCCAGCTGCCGCTGCCCAACACCGCCGCCCGGGTCATCGATGTTCCCCTCGCCGACCCCCGTGCCTGCGGGGATCCCACCGCTCCTGCGGGCTGGGCTCACCGCGCTCGAGCTCGACCTGAGCGGTGATGGCGTCCATCAGCCTCGCCGTGGCGGTGCGAAGGATCTCGGCGGTGATGTGCTCGCCTCGCAGGTCGTCGAGATCGACCGGGGGCCCCGCATAGACCTGGATACGCTTCGGAGGCAGCAGTTTGGGCACCTTCCCACGGTAGGGCCACAGCACCTCCTGCGTGCCCCAGACACCGACGGGCAGCAGGGGGCACCCCGTCTCGAGGGCTATACGCGCCGCACCGGTCTTGCCGGTCATCGGCCACAGCTCCGGGTCACCGGTCAGCGTCCCTTCCGGCAGCACGCACACGCATGCCCCGCGATGTACGGCGTCGAGCGCCGCGGACAGTGCGTCCGTGGCGCGAACGGTGCCGCGATAGACAGGAATCTGGCCGGTGCCCTTCATCATCCGGCCGACCACGGGTGGTTCGAAGAGTGAACTCTTGGCCAGGAAGTGCGGTGCCCGGCCCTGATCGACGAGGAAGTGCGCGAGCGGGAACGGATCGAAGTAGGACACGTGGTTGGACGACACGACGAATCCGCCGTCCTTCGGCACGTGCTCGGTGCCGCGCCAGTCCTGCACCGTCAGGCCCGCCACCACCGGCCGCAGCCCCCTGATGACGCGCCGATACATCGTGCTGGCGTCGTCTGGCATCGCTCGGCGGGTCAACGCGGGGCTCCTTCGTTCGCGGGCGTTCGAGCCATCTTCTCCGGCATCGGGCGCCGTGTCGACCGGAACCGCCGAGACAGGGCTCGAACGCATCTGACACCATCATGCCCGTGAGTGCTCCAGTGACCTCGACGTGGCATCTGGTGATCCCGGTGAAGGACCATCACCAGGGCAAGTCCCGGTTGCATCCACCGCATGGCGTCCAACGTAGCGATCTCGCCCTCGCGATCGCGCTGGACACCCTGGATGCGGCGCTGCAGGTCGTGCCGGCTCGGCACCTCGTGGTGGTGAGCAACGACGAAGCCGTCGGCGCGCACGCCACCGAGCAGGGGGCCGAACTGGTGATGGACCCGGGCCGTGGCCTCAACGCGGCCATCGACAAGGGCATCGCCCGCACCGGTGAGGAGCACGGACCCTGCGCTGGGGCAGTGCTGCTCGGCGACCTGCCGGCGTTGACACCCGATGAGCTGTATGACGGCCTGCGAGCCTGCGCCGCAGCCGAATCCTCCCTCGTCCCCGATTACGAGGGCACGGGCACGGTGCTCCTCGCGCATCACGACATCACCCGTCTCCAGCCGAGATTCGGCACGGGATCCGCCGCTCGGCACGAGCGTTCGGCCGCCCGTCTGGAACTCGATCTGCCCCGCCTGCGCACCGACGTCGACGACGACGACGCCCTTGCGAAGGCATCCGATCTCGGCGTCGGGCCCCATACGGCCGCCGTGCTCCATGGCGCGGGCCCCGGCACGCATCCTGGCAAGGTCTCCCCCTTCCCCGTAGCCTGAACACATGCAGGCCACTGTGCACCGCTTCGACGCCGACGACGGGTCGGGCTCGGTGCTGACCGACAACGGCCGTGAGCTGCCCTTTTCGGCAGAGGTATTCAAGGCTGCTGCCCTGCGCCACCTGCGCATCGGACAGCGGGTCAGCATCGATGTGGGCCCCCAGGGAGTGCGCCGGCTGTGGATCGAGGGCATCGGCCCGGGGCAACGGATTCGCTGATCCGCTGCGCGACGATCCCTGCCCCGAATCACCTGCCTCATCGCGCGATCAAGGGCCGGCTCGATCACGAGCCGGCCCTTGATGTCGCCTCGTTCAGCGACGCGCTCCGCGCTTGGCGGTCTTCTTCGCCGCCGTCTTCTTGGCGGTGCTCTTCTTCGCAGTGGTCTTCTTGGCCGCCGCCTTGGCCGGTGTGGCCTTCTTGGCGGTGCTCTTCTTCGCAGTGGTCTTCTTGGCCGCCGCCTTGGCCGGTGTGGCCTTCTTGGCGGTGCTCTTCTTGGCCGCCGTCTTCTTGGCGGTGGTCTTCTTCGCGGTGGTCTTCTTGGCCGCCGACTTGGTGGCGGCCTTCTTCGCCGTCGACTTCTTGGCGGCCTTCTTGGCTGTCTTCTTCGCGGTCGTGGTGCCCGCCGTGCCTGCCGTCGCACGGCCGCCGGCATTGCCCGACTTCGGCAGCAGTCGCGGATTGGCCGTGACCTGCTTGAATGCCGTGCCAGGCTTGAACTTCGGCACGGCGGTCTTGCGGATACGCACGGTCTCGCCGGTGCGCGGGTTGCGACCCGTGCGGGCAGCTCGCGCGATCCTCTCGAATGTCCCGAAACCGGTGATGCCGACCTTGTTGCCTCTGGCAACCTCGCGGATGATGACATCGACGACGGCTTCGACGGCCTCGCTGGCAGCCTTCTTGCTGCCGAGGCGATCCTCCAGTTTCTCGATGAGATCTGCCTTGTTCATGAACGCTGCCCCTTCAAGGTCTCGTGCAACCCGGCGTTCGCCGGATCTTGTCATTTCACACCGGGCGATGAGCCCGATTGGTCAGACGGTATGCCGCACAGGGCCTCTCGGGCAAGCCGACGACCCCCCTGCATAACCTTGTCTCACAACGGCATTGAGAGTGACCTGCACGACATTTTGTTGAAGTTCACTCCGTGGCCGGCCCAGGGGGCTCGCGGTCGCGCTCACCTGGGTGGTAACGAAATCGCTTGTATCTGAATCATATTGGAGACCACAATGCAACCGCCGCCTCGCTTTCGGCGAGGCGGCGGTGGCATCGATCGAGACCGTGACTGCGGCACTGACCAGGGGTTTCGGGGGCCGTGGAACTCTCTGAAATTAATTGTCGGCTTCCGCGTGTCGCGCACCCGATTCGGGCCATCGGGGCCCCCATACGCCGCCCTCTGCCCTGCCTTGTGGGGGCAATCCGATGTCAGGCGACCTGCTCCCGCACCCTCAGCGCGGCCTCCACAGTGTTGTGCAGAGAGGGTTCCACCTCGACGTATTCACGGGTCTTGAGTCCGCAGTCCGGGTTGGCCCACAGTCGCGTCGGGGGGATCGTGGCTGCGGCTTCGGCCAGCAGGCGGGCGATCTCGTCCACACCCGGCACCCTGGGCGAGTGGATGTCATACACGCCGGGGCCCACACCGCGGGCGAAACCCGCTGCGCGCAGGTCGGACAGCACTTCCATGTGCGACCGGGCCGCCTCGATGGTCGTGACGTCTGCGTCGAGCCCATCGATCGCGCCGATGACGTCGCCGAATTCCGAATAGCACAGGTGCGTGTGGACCTGTGTGCCGACGGCCGCCCCCGCCGTGGCGAGACGGAAGGCGCCGACCGCCCAGTCCAGGTATTCCGCACGGTGTTCCGCCCGAAGCGGGAGCAATTCACGCAATGCGGGCTCGTCCACCTGCACGATGTGGATGCCGGCCGCCTCCAGGTCGCTCAACTCGTCGCGGAGCGCCAGCGCCACCTGGTCGGCGGTCTCGGCCAGCGGCTGATCGTCGCGCACGAACGACCAGGCGAGGATCGTGACCGGCCCGGTCAGCATGCCCTTGACCGGCTTCGCGGTCAGCGACTGCGCATAACTGATCCAGTCGACCGTCATCGGCGTCGGGCGGGAGACGTCACCGTGCAGGATCGGCGGCCGAACGCACCGGCTGCCGTATGACTGCACCCAGCCGTGCTGTGTGGCGGCGAATCCGTCGAGCTGCTCGGCGAAATACTGGACCATGTCGTTGCGCTCGGGCTCTCCGTGCACGAGCACGTCCAGACCGATCTTCTCCTGCAGCTCGATGACGCGGCGGATCTCGTCGCGCATGCGTCTGGCGTAGCCGTCCTGGTCGATCCGCCCTGCACGCAGATCGGCGCGTGCGCGCCGGACGTCGGCCGTCTGCGGGAAGGAGCCGATCGTCGTGGTGGGCAGCGGTGGCAGCGAGAGCTTCTCCTGCTGCGCCGCCGCACGCTCACCGTAGGGCGGTCGTTCGCGGTCCGCGGGGCCGAACGCGGCGAGCCGAGCCCGCACGTCCTCACGTCTCGATGCGCTGCCGCGGCCCGCCCGGGCTGTCGCGCCCGACTCGGCGATCTGCGCGGACAGCTGCGCCGACGGATCAGTCAGTGCTCGACCGAGCAGCACCACCTCGTCGACCTTCTGACGCGCGAACGCCAGCCGGTCTCGCAGGTCCTGCGGCATCCTTTCCTCGTCCTCGACGTCGTAGGGGACGTGCAGCAGAGAACAAGAGGTCGAGATGGCGAGGGAGCCCACGGATCCCTGCAGACTCGCGCAGATGGAGGCCGCCGCCTCGAGATCTGTGCGCCATACATTGCGCCCGTCGACGACACCGGCGACGACCGTCTTGTCCTTCAGACCCGTCGCCGTCGCGACGGATGTGCCGGATCCGGCGACCAGGTCGATGCCGATCGCCTCGACCGGCGTCGACGCGATCACCCCGAGTGCATCGCCGAGATCGCCGAAATAGCCCGTGACCAACAGTCCCGGCCGCTCGGCCATCGCCCCGAGACGCTCGTAGGCGGCACGAAGCGCGGCCAGCTCGTCCTCGCTGCGGTCGGCCACGAACGCGGGCTCGTCGAGTTGCACCCACCGGGCGCCGGCATCGGCGAGCGCCGCGAGAAGCTGCGCGTACGCCTCCAGGAGCGGCTCGAGCAGGTCGAGGGCGTGGAAGCCGAGCGGTGATCCCTCCGCCGCCTTGGAGAGCAGCAGGAAGGTGAGTGGTCCGACGAGCACGGGCCGGGTGGTGACACCCTGCGCCAGGGCCTCGCGGAACTCCCGGAGCGGCTTGTCCCCGACCAGCGAAAAGCGCGTATCGGGGCCCAGTTCCGGCACAAGGTAGTGATAGTTGGTGTCGAACCACTTCGTCATCTCCAGCGGCGCGACACCGTCGGTGCCCCGCGCCATCGCGAAGTAGGTGTCGATCTCGCCGAGGCCCAGATCGGCGAACCGCGGCGGTACGGCTCCGAACAGCGCAGCGGTGTCGAGCATGTGGTCGTAGTAGGAGAACGTGTTGCCCGGCACGGAGTCGAGCCCCGAGTCCGCGAGGCGGCGCCACGTCTGTGCGCGCAGGTCCGCGGCAACGCTCTCCAGCTGCTCCACGCTCGTACGCCCGGCCCAGTACGCCTCGACGGCGCGCTTCAGTTGCCGCCGCGGGCCGATTCGGGGGTATCCCAGCACCGTCGATCCGATGGCGGGTAGGTCTTGTGGTCTCATCCGGCTCTCTCCTCGCGAGCTAGCGGTCGGCGCCGCGGGCCGGTGCCGGAATGCCGACGCCGGCGCTGCCTGCGATGTGCGCCGCTCGCACCGGCCTTCCCGCGAGGCCCGAGGCTCCGTGCACCGGTCGGTGCACGGGCCGATGGCAGGTCTTCGGACTCGCGGGCATCTCCGAGATCGGCACGCCTACCGGCCGTCGCTTCCCGGACCTACCGGCCCAGTGCCTGATGACGGCTTTCGTTCCCGCTCACCGCTGCGGGGCAGCCCCGGACTCACACCGGGTTCCCTCTTGCCTCGTCACGATTGCGACCTTCGAGACGAACCACCAGCGCTGCCGAGCCTATCCGAGCTCATCCGTTCAAGCCGTCCGTGACCGACAGGTGGGCGAGACGCCGGGCAGCGGACGCCACTGAGCCGACCGGAACGTACTCGACCCCCTGGGCTGGTCTTCCGATGAGCGCCTTACTTGACCAGCGGCTTCCATGCGGGCCTGGACGCCTCGAATGTGGCGATGTCATCGGCGTGCCGCAGCGTCAGACTGATGTCGTCGAGCCCCTCCA
>CAYPQR010000085.1:0-9125 GCA_964412865.1 uncultured Intrasporangiaceae bacterium | reverse complement strand
TCAGTCCTTGGCCTGCGACCAGCGGTCGATGACGCTGACGTCGGCGATGAACCGCACCGGTGCCCCGCCGCTCCAGTGCCATGCCGCCGACTCGAGCGAGTGCGTCACCGCGTCGGCGGCCTCCTGGGCCCGGCGCGACGGCACGTGGATCAGCAGTTCGTCGTGCAGGCACAGCACGATCCGGCCGTCCAGGGCGGTGAGCGCCGAGCGGACGGTGAGCGCCCAGGCCTTGAACAATTCGGCGGCCGCACCCTGCACGACCGCGTTGCGGGCGTAACGGCCGCGCGCCCGCCGCACCGCCGGATCGTCCGCAGGCTCGGCGAGCAGCGCCCGGCCGCCGAAGGTCATGGAGGGCACGCCCCGCTCGCCCCGGTCGGCAGCGTCGCGCAGGAAGCGAATCGCGACCGGATAGGAGCGGTCCATACGTTCCAGCGCCTGGGCTGCCGGGCCGCTGGTCTGGCCGTACATCGCCGCCAGCATGGCGACCTTGGCCGTCGGCCGGTCGACTCCGAGCGCCGTCGCCACCTGCGAATACAGGTCGTCGGCACCGGTGGCCCGGGCCAGATCCATGTCTCCCGAGACGACCGCGAGGACTCGCGGCTCGACCTGGCCGAGATCGGCACGCACCAGACGGTGTCCCGGAGCGGCAGCGACCGCCTCGCGCATCGGTGCCGGCAGGCTGTGCAGGCCCGCGTCCGCGGTCATCCGGCCCGCACCGCCGTCGCTCGCGCTCCACCGGCCACGCAACCGGTCATCGGCGCCGACGTGCCGCTCGAGCCACGACCAGCCGTAGGTGGTGGCAATGCGCTCGGCCTTGCGCCAGGTCAGCAGCGCGTCGACCAGGGGATAGCTGCGCCGATACGGCTCGAGGCTGTGCGCGCGCGTGTCGTCGACGCGCACGCCCGCGCCGTGCAGCATGCGCCGCACCTGCGCCGGGTTGCGAAGGTCGATGTGTTCGTGCCCGGTCGCGTGACGCAGCACGCGCTCGTCCCGCAGAGCCCGCTGCGCGAGTTCGTCGCGCTCGGAGTGCGGGCGCGGCCCGGCATACCGAGTGATGATCGACTCCAGGCGCTCACGGTCCAGTGGCAGGCCGGTCTCCTCCAACTCGACGCACAGCAGCGCCGCGCCGGATTCCGCGGCGGCGGTCATCACCGCCCGCGGACGACGAGCCAGCAGCACCAGCTGTCGCTCCGCGGTCTGCAGTGCGAGGGCCGCCCAGAGTCGCAGATGCGCGGGGTCGTCACGCCACGACTGGTCCAGCAGCGCCGGATTCAAGAACCCGCTGGGCAGAACGGCCCGTTCGTCCGGGTCGAGGTCGAACAGGTCGCCCGCTCGCCGGGCCGGCCGGGCGTCCGGCTGCAAA
Organism: uncultured Intrasporangiaceae bacterium; assembly: GCA_964412865.1. Taxonomy (GTDB): domain Bacteria; phylum Actinomycetota; class Actinomycetes; order Actinomycetales; family Dermatophilaceae; genus Leekyejoonella. Next base: position 7,762 of record CAYPQR010000085.1, on the reverse strand, counting down.
CCCTGCGCGAGCGCCCACACGATGTCGGGCTCGTCGTCGTGCCCACCCGCGAGCAGACGGTGCGTCGCCACCAGCTCGTGACTCCGGTGAATGGGGGCGACGTGCGGGATGAGCGCGCGCACGTCGCTCGCCCGCCACCAGACCCAGCGTGGCGACTCGTCGCGTTCCAGGGCATCCATGGCGCGCGCGACCTGCTCGATGCTCCCGCAGCAGAGGGTCCGCGGTGCGTCGCTCCCGGCAGACACCAGCGAGCCGGTCCGGCCGTGCCGGTCGGTGCTCACCGCGATGAGTCGGCCCCGCATCCCCTCGGGATGCGGGGCCGTGATGCCGGCGAGGTCGGTCAGTGCCGGCCGTCCTGACCGTCGTCGTCCTGCTGCTCGGGCTGGGCCGGAGTCGCCTGGGTCGGCTGGTCGTGCACATCCTGACCCTGGCCCGGCCGCGTGCCCTTGCCGAGTCCGGGGAAGGCCTGCGTGGGCGCGTCCGCGCTGTCCTGTGGGCGCTGCGCACCGGGCTGCTGCTGGGGTTGCTGCGCACCGGGCTGCTGCTGCGCGGCAGCCTGCACCTGATCGGCCGACACGGCCTGCGTCGGGGCGTCCGCGCTGTCCGGGGCCTGCCACGACGAGCCGAGCTGACCACCCTGCGGGGCCTGGGGCTGCCCACCATACTGTTGCTGCTGCGGCCGGCCGCTCGGCTGCTGACCGTAGGGCTGAGCGCCCGGCTGCTGTGCCTGCTGCTGACCGTACGGCTGGCCGCCGTAGGGCTGCTGCTGACCATACGGCTGACCGCTCGGCTGCTGGCCGTAGGGCTGCTGACCACCGTAGGGCTGTTGCTGCGGCTGCTGCTGGCCCCCGTAGGGCTGCTGGCCTCCGTTGGGCTGCTGCTGCGGCTGACCGTACGGCTGGCCGCCATAGGGCGGCTGCTGGCCGTAGGGCGCGGCAGGTTGCTGCTGACCGTACGGCTGGGCGCCCGGCTGCCCGCCGTAGGGCTGGCCCGGCTGCTGGTCGAAGCCGGAGGATCCGTAGGAACCGGGAGCGCCGTATCCCTCGCCGTAGAAGCCACCCTGCTGCTGGTAGCCGGTTGCCGACGCCGCGACCGCGGGCACGGCCTTGTCCGAACCCCTGGAGCGGTCCCGCAGGAACATGACCACCGCACCGATGATCCCGAGGATCAGCAGCACGCAGCCGATGATGATGCCGATGGTCTGGCCGCCGCCGCCGATCTTGTCGGCCCGGGGGCCCGCGAAGATCTGATCACCGGCGTTCTGGCAGTTGACGGTGTAGCTGCCGCCGCCCATCGCGTCCGTGCTGCGGGCGACCTCCCAATACTTGGTGCCGTCGGCCTCCACCGAGAAGTCGGCACTCGGGCGGTTCAGCGTCACCGTCTTGCCGTCGGTCACCGTCGTGCACACCGCGTTGGCGCGGGCACTCTGGGTGGTGCTGTAGACCGAGAATCCGCTGTCGGAGGAGGTGATCGTCGAGCCGCTGGTGAATCCGCTGAGCTTCACGCTCGAGCCGAGGACGAACAGGCTGACGAGCAGCAGGACCAAGCCGATGACCGCGACGACGGCAGGAATGATCAGCAGGCGCTTCCTGCCGCCGGAGACGGTGGTGTTGGACATTGAGGCAACCTAACGCATCGGGCGCAGGCGACTCTCACACCTGCGCTTGTTCATGAACTTGTCGTTTGATGCGTCCGAGCATTGCGACCATTCCGCGCATGCGCAACGGAGAGACTGCCTCGGCCAAGCCGAACTCGAACGGCACGTCATCAGGAACGGACAGCACGGTATCGACCGACTGCCCGTCCAGACCAGTGTGCAGGATACCGGCGAAGCCCCGAGTCGTGGGGGACTCGGGGGGTGCATGGAAGAACAGATGCACTGCGCCGTTCGGGTCGCCCGGCGGATCGAGTTCGACGACCAGGAACAGCGGCGTCTGACATTCGTCGACGCGTTCGAGCTGATCCAGGTGTCCCTCGTAACGCTCCGGCAGGTCGGGCAACTCGTCGCTGAGCTCCAGCAGCAACTGCAGCCGGTCCTGGACCGACAGTTCGAGGAAGTCGCCGATGAGGTCCTTCATCGCCTCCGGCAGGGTCGCCGTCACGGAGCCTCACCCGTGGTCACCGGCACCCGCACGGCATTGCCCCACTCGGTCCAGGAACCGTCGTAGTTGCGGACCTTCTCGAAGCCCAGCAGGTGGGTGAGGACGAACCAGGTGTGCGACGAGCGCTCGCCGATACGGCAATAGACCACCACGTCGTCGTCGGTCTTCAGGCCCTTCTCCTGCTGGTAGATCTCCTCGAGCTGCGCGCGCGACTTGAACCGGCCGTCCTCCGCCGCGGCCCGGCTCCACGGCACCGACTGCGCACCCGGGATGTGGCCGCCGCGCAGTGCGCCCTCCTGCGGGTAGTCGGGCATGTGCAGCAGCTTCCCGGAGTACTCCTCGGGGGAGCGGACATCGATCATCGGCTTGCCGATGTGCTCCAGCGTCTGGTCCCGGTAGGCCCGGATGACCGAATCGTCGCGCTCGCGCGCGGGATAGGTGCTGGGTGTGACCGTCGGCACATCCCTCGTCACGTCCCGTCCCTCGGCGATCCAGGCGGCGCGACCGCCGTCGAGCAGGCGGACGTCCTCGTGCCCGAAGAGGGTCATGACCCAGAGGGCGTAGGCGGCCCACCAGTTGCTCTTGTCGCCGTAGATCACGACCGTGGTGTCCGGGGTGATGCCGCGCTGCGACATCACCTTGGCGAAGCCCTCGGCGTCGACGTAGTCGCGTGTGACGGGGTCGTTGAGATCCAGGTGCCAGTCGACCTTGAGAGCACCGGGAATGTGCCCCGAGTCGTAGAGCAACACGTCTTCGTCCGATTCGAGCACGACGAGGTCGGGTGTTCCCGCCGCGAGCTGGTCGGCCAGCCACTGGGTGCTGACGAGTCGCTCCGGGTGGGTGAACTGCGCGAAATCAGGGTTTGGGTCAAGTGGTGCGGTCATGTGTCCAAAGTACGCCGGGGCACTGCACCGGTCGTGGCGAGGGCCGCGACGTGGACACCCCTGGTGTCCACGCTGTGGACACCACGTCCGCATACTGACGGGCGTCGCCCGGGGTGACACCATGAGGGCATGCGCGCGCGCCATCATCGCCCTCCGAGTGCGACCGGCCTCGACCCGGTGCCCGCCCAGTTGCTGGTGCGAAAGCTCCTCGGTGTCGGAATCGACGGGTCGCTGGGTTTCGAGTCCGCGCAGCAGGTGGCGCTGGACGCCATGAAGCACCACGGCTCGACGGAGGCGGCGGTCGCAGCGGTCGTCGGCGCACATCGGCGGCTCATCGCCGTCGGCGGCTTCGTGACCGGCGTCGGCGGTTTCGTCACGCTTCCGGCCGCGCTGCCGGCCAACGTCGTGGAGTTCTATCTGATCACGACCCGTATGGTCGCCGCGGTTGCTCACATCCGCGGGCACGACCTGCGGGACCCGTCGCTGCGCACGGCCATCCTGTTGACCCTGGTCGACTCGGATCCCGAAGCGCTCATGCGCAGGGTCGGCATAGGGCAGCTGCCCGTCGGCGGGCATCTCGCCGGGCTGGGAGCAGGGCGTTTGCCGGCACCGGCACGGATGATGCTGAACAAGGCCATCGGATTCCGGCTGATCAGCCAGTTCGGCCAGCGGGCGCTCACCGGCTTCGGCCGCGGACTGCCCGTGGCCGGCGGCGTGATCGGTGCCGGCCTCGACGTCTACCTCTTCTCGCGTATCGCCTCGAGCGCCCGCCGGGAGTTCCCGCCGCGATTCTGACGTGGCCGGCAGTCGAACTGTGGATCCGTCCCCGGGCGGGTGGTCTTCGTCCACAGCCGCCCGATCTGTCCCTGGCCGCCGCGGTACGGCGCTGAAAACGTCGCCGCATGACAGCTACCTTGAACAACGTCGGACAGATCGCCGCCTACCTTCCGTATCTGGTCGGCTTCGTACCGCATCGATCGGTCGTGGTGGTGGGGCTGATCGACGAACACGTGGGGATGACCGCGAGACTCGACATACCCGAGCGGCCCGACGTCGAGAGCGCCGCACGGCACGTCGTCCAGGCCGTCGTGCGGGGTGAACACACCAGCGCGCTTCTGTTCGCCGTCGCCGACGGACTCGACCCCGACCCGCTGCTGCGGGCGATCAGTGTGCGGCTTCGAGCATTCGGCATCGACGTCGATCACACGGCTCGCGTCACGGACGAGGGGCGGTGGAGGGCGACGCAGTGCTCGTGCGGTCGGTGCCCCCGCACCTGGGCCGATCTGCCCGACATCAGCACCCATCCGGCGGTCCTGGCGCACATCGCGGATGGTGACGCGCCCGCCCCCGATCGCGACGCGGTCACCGGCCGCCTCGGAGTCGATCAGCGGGTCGTGGAGCTGGTCGAGCCCTTCGTGACTCCGGCCCGGCTGCACGCCTCACCGAGGGAGATCGCCGAGGCGCTCGATGCCGTGCTGCACGGGGTCGCGGCGGTCCCGCGGTTGCCGCCGCTCACGCTGGCCACTGCGGCGGTCGGCGTGCAGGACGTGCTGGTGCGAGACGCGATGCTGGGTTGGCTGACGCCCGAGATCTTCCCGGCGATGGCGGACTGCGACACCGAATACACGACGCTGCGCGACGCGTTCGTCGACGGGGAGGCACGGATGGTCCTCGACGAGTCACGGCGTGCACTCGACCTGCCGCAGGAGCGGCCTGTCGACCGGATGATCGCCTGGGCCGCATGCACGCCCCGGGAGCTTCGCCCCGCGGTCCTCACCCTGCTGGCGGCGCAGCAATGGAGCCGCGGAGGCGGGACGCTCGGCGCGACCGCCGCCGCGCACGCCCTGGAGATCGACCCGGACTATCGCCTGGCGCAGCTGCTGGCTCACGCCTTCCACCACGGCATGCGTCCCACTCCGCGAGAGCGCAGGCGCACCGCGTAGCAGGTCGGCCGCGGATCCTGATAGCCTTGAGCCCGTCAAGAGACCCAGCGACAAGCCCCGGCTGGCTGGGCGGCAACCCTCCACCGCGGTGGGGTGCCCCGGGTGAGGACAGGGTCACTTCGATACCGAGGTGACAAGCGCGGGGCCACCCTACGGCCCCCGGACCGGGAGCCGTATGACTGTCACTGAATGCCGACCTGAGGCCGAATCACGTCCGCGCACGACCTCCCGCGGGCCGGTGCCGCCGCACGAATGGATCACGCCGCCGGAAGGCGCGAACTCGCAGGCCTCCGCGCTGAGGTTCTGGGACGTGCCGCTCGAGCGCGGCGACGTGCTGCCCGAACTGGTGGTCACGTTTCAGACCTGGGGGACCCTGGCGCGTGACCACGGCAACGCCGTGCTGGTGGAGCATGCGCTGACCGGCGACTCGCATGTCGTCGGCTCGCCCGGGCCCGGGCAGCCCACGGCGGGATGGTGGCCGGGCCTGATCGGCCCCGGCGCGCCCCTGGACACCGACGAGTTGTTCGTCGTGGCCGTCAACGTGCTCGGGGGATGTCGCGGCACGACCGGGCCCGGTTCGGCTGCCCCGGACGGGCGGCCCTACGGGTCACGATTCCCCCGCACCGGTATCCGTGATCAGGTGGCCGTGGAGGCACTGGTCGCCGACGTTCTCGGGATCGAGTCCTGGGCCCTGGTGCTCGGGGGATCGATGGGTGGAATGCGCACGCTCGAGTGGGTGGCCGGCCATCCGGATCGGACGCGCGCGGCTCTCGCGATCGCCACCACCGCGCAGGCGACCGCCGACCAGATCGCCTGGGGACAGGCGCAGACGCTGGCGATCACCTCCGATCCCGGCTATCACGGTGGCGACTACTACGACACCGACGACCGCCCCGACGCCGGTCTGGGGATCGCTCGGCGCATCGCACACACGACCTACCGCAGCGCGCGGGAGCTGGACGACCGTTTCGGCGTGCGCGAGCAGCCGGGCGAGGACCCGCACAGCGATGGACGGTTCGCCGTGGAGAGCTACCTCGACCATCAGGCGGGCAAGCTGGTGGGGCGTTTCGACGCAGGGTCCTACGTCGTGCTGACGCGCGCCATGGCCACACACGACATCGCGCGCGGGCGGGGCGGCCTGCGGGACGTGCTCGGCCGCTACGACGGCCTGCTGCGCGTCGTCGCCGTCGACAGCGACCGGCTGTTCCAGCCCCACCTCTCCGAGCAGATCGTGGCCGCGCACGGGCGCGGTTCGGTGCGCACCATCCGGTCCGACCACGGTCACGACGGCTTCCTCATCGAGACCGACCAGATCAGTGCGATCATCGCCGAGACCATCGCGGACTTGCGTACAGACCTGCGTCGCGTCGGGTAGTTTCGGGAAGGACGCGGCAACCCGCTGCCGTCCCGATCCGACGAGGAGGTCTCGAACGTGTCGATCGTCGTGGGGTATGTGCCGACCCCGGAAGGCACCGCAGCACTCGAACGGTCGGTCGAGGAGGCCAGGGTGCGCGGAGCCGGCCTGATCGTCGTCGACCTGTCAAGGCCCGCGACCGACACCTCACAGTTGAATCGACGGGCCGGCGAACTGGCCGGTGATGATGTCGCGTACGACGTGCGCTCCGCACCGGACGGCACCGACGCGGTCGAGTCGCTGCTGCAGTTCGCGGACGAGTCACAGGCCGATCTGCTGGTCATCGGGCTGCGTCGGCGCACACCCGTCGGCAAGCTCATCCTGGGAGCCCAGGCGCAGCGAATCCTGCTGGACGCGGCATGCCCCGTGCTCGCCGTCAAACCAACCGCCGCACAGGCCAACTGACCGTCGGCCCGGCACCGATTCGATGCGTCATTGTGAGGTGTGCGGCCACCTGGTGGAATGAATCGCGATGACCATCGTTTTATAATGGAGAAAGCGCACTCGCCGAAGAGACAGACCCTCACCCGGCGCGTTGCAGAAAACCCCAACCTCGGTAGTCGTCCTCCCCGTGGGCGGCACTGTCGCGATGTGCCCGTCATCGCGAGCCGACAGTTCTGGAAGGTAGTTGGTGACGTCCGTGTCGAACACCCCCTCCGCGCCTGCTCTGCCGACGGAGTTCAACCACCCGGCTCTGGGCGAGTTGCTCGCCCAGGGACGCGCGAATGGCTCCGTCGACAGCACCGCGCTCAAGTCGGCGCTGGAGAGCGCCGACATCGCGCCCAAGAGGATGAAGGTGGTCCTGCGCGCGCTGGAGGCGCAGGGTGTGATGGTGACGCTCGACCCCGAGACGGCGCAGCGGGCCGTCGCCTCGACGACGGCCCGGGCCACGGCACGCAAGACGGCCAAGAAGCCGGCCGCGAAGAAGCAGTCGGGTGGCAAGTCCGCGGCCGGTGCGGACTCGGGCACATCGGCCGCCAAGAAGGCACCCGCCAAGAAGACCGCGGCGAAGAAGGAGACCACCAAGTCGGCTGCCGGTGCCGCGGCGAAGCCGGCCGCGGCCAAGAAGTCCGCCAAGAAGCAGGCCGCCCGCAAGGCCAAGCACGCCGAGGACCTCACGCCCACCGCCCCCGACGCCGAGGACGAGGAGACGCCCGAGACCCACTCGGACGAAGTCGAGGACCCCGAGACCGGCGGCTTCGTCATCCGTCAGGACAAGGACGACGACGCACCCGCCCAGCAGGTCGTCACCGCGGGAGCCACCGCCGACCCGGTGAAGGACTACCTGAAGCAGATCGGCAAGGTTGCGCTGCTCAACGCGGCGCAGGAGGTCGAGCTCGCCAAGCGCATCGAGGCCGGGCTCTTCGCCGAGGAGAAGCTGGCCAACACGCCCGGCCTCGAGCCGAAGCTCCGTCGTGA
>CAYPQR010000084.1:0-9132 GCA_964412865.1 uncultured Intrasporangiaceae bacterium | reverse complement strand
CCAGCGTCGTCATCGAGGGCGGCTCGACCAACAAGAGCTTCATCCTCGACCTGCTCGCCGCGCCCGAGGTCATCGACGGGAGCGCCGACACCGGCTGGATCGACCGGGTCCGTGCCGAGGGCCGGCTGGTCGCCCACGAGCACTCCGGGGCCGCCCTCGTGGCGGCGGGCATCAAGTCCTACCTGACCGACGAGGCGGTCGAGCGCACCAGGCTGCTGGAGACCGCCCGTGGCGGCCGCCCGCAGGTGCAGCACGAGGTCGGCCGGGCCATCGACCTCAAACTGCGCGGCGCGTCATACAAGGTCACCGTCTCGCGCATCGGATCCGATCGCTACCGCGTCGTCATCGCCGCCGGCGACCACGAACGCAGCGTCGACGCGCAGTTCGACCGCATCGACGACTACAAGAGCCGCCTGACGATCGGCGACCGCACCTTCCGACTGATCACGGCGACCCACGGGCCGGTGCAGCTCGTCGAGGTCGACGGCGTGACACACCGGGTCAGCCTCGACGAGGGTGGCGTGCTGCGATCCCCCGCCCCGGCGCTCGTCGTCGCGACCCCTGCTGCCGCCGGCGAGGAGGTCAGGGCCGGCTCGTCGGTGCTCGTGCTCGAGTCGATGAAGATGGAGATGCTGCTGCCCGCGCCGTTCGACGCCCGGGTCAAGGAGCTGCTCGTCTCGAGCGGCAGTCAGGTCGAGACGGGGGCGCCGCTGGTGCGACTCGAGCCGCTCGGCAACGGCGCCCAGGAGGCCGCCCAGGCCGGCGACGTCTCCGACCTCGACCTGCCCGACTGCGACAATCTGCCCCTGGATGCCGCGGCGCGTGCAGACCGTAGCCGCAGCGACCTCGGCTCGATGCTGCTCGGGTATGACGTCGACCCGCGCGACGAGGGCCGCACCCTCGCTGAATACCTCGATGCACGAGATGAACTCGTCGCCTCCGGCACGTCCCCGTTCGTCGAGGAGCTCGCGCTCTTCGACACGTTCGCCGACTTCGCGGAGTTGTCGCGCAATCGCCCGGCCGGTGTCGACCTGCGCCTGGAGAGCCAGGTGCACAGCCCCCGGGAGTACTTCCACACCTACCTGCAGAGCCTCGACGCCGACCGTGCCGGCCTGTCCGACGACTTCCGGGCGAAGCTCTCGCGGGCGCTGCGGCACTACGGCGTGACCGAACTCGACCGCACGCCCGAGCTGGAGCAGGCGGTCTTCCGGATGTTCCTGGCCCAGCAGCGGTCGGTGCCCGAGATCGAACTGGCGACCGCCCTGCTGCAGCGCTGGCTGCGCGACCCCGCGCCCGAGGCCGGAGCCGACACGCGCGACGTGCTCGACCGCCTCGTGGTGGCGACCCAGCGGCGCTACCCGATCATCGGCGATCTCGCACGCAGCGTGCGCTTCCGCTGGTTCGACCAGCCCCTCGTCGACGCCGACCGGGAGAGCGTGCTCGGCGGCGTCCGTGACGAGGTCGACGCCATCGCCGCAATGCCCGACGGGCCGGAGCGTGACGCACGCAGCGACAAGCTCGCCGCGATCCCCGAGCGGATCGTCGGGTTCCTCGCCGAGCGCATCCAAGACGAATTGCCCCAGCGTGAGCCGATGCTCGGCATCCTCGCCAAACGGCACTACCGCGAGCACTCGATGCACGACCTGGTCGAGACCCAGGTCGACGGCCGGCCCTTCGCGCTCGCCGACTACACACTGGACGAACGCCCGACCCACCTGATCAGCACCATCGGCCGCGTCGACGAGTTGGCTCTCGGCAGCGGGCTGATGGATGCGGTCATGGCGAAGCTGTCGGACGCGCCCCAGGGCCACGAGAGCATCGTCGACCTTTACCTCACGTGGTCCGACGCGCCCGAACACCAGGACGACGCGTCCGCCGCGCTCACCCGGCGACTGGCGGGTATGCCGTTGCATGTCCGCCGGATCGCGGTCGCGGTCTGCCCGGGTGAGGGTCGCCCGGTCTGGTATTTCACCTTCCGGCCCGACGCAGACGGCGTGCTGGTGGAAGACACGTTGGTGCGCGGTGTGCACCCGATGGTGGGCCGCCGACTCAACCTGTGGCGCCTGCGCGAGTTCGACATCACCCGCCTCGAGGCGCCCGAGGATGTGCTGCTCTACAAGTGCGTCGCGCCCGGCAACGAGGCCGACCAGCGGCTCGTGGCGCTCGCGCAGATCCGCCAGCTCGCGGTGGTGCGCGACGAGTCCGGCAAGGTGGTCGGCCTGCCGCACGCGGAGCGGGCCATCGCCAACTGCCTGGAGGCGATCCGGCGGGCACGAGCGGCCAGCGGCGGCGACGGAGCACGACTCGACCAGAACTACGTGTGGATGCACATCTGGCCCACCATCGACGCCGAGGTGGAGCAGCTCACGTCGCTGAAGAGCAAGATCGCCCCGATGACTGCCGGCGCCGGCGTCGAGGAGGTGCTGATCGAGGGCACCGTCGGTTTCCCCGACGGCACCGAGGCCCAGATGGCCGGCCGGTTCCACTACCGCCCCGGCGCCGGTGTGATGGCTGAGCTGGTGGGTCCGCCGACCAAGCGCCTCCAGCCGATGGACGACTATGCCCAGAAGGTCGTCCGCGCACGCCGTCGTGGCGTCGTCTACCCCTACGAGCTGCGGCGTGTGGTGGCCGGGCGAGACGGCCTCGCCACCGAATACGATCTCGATGACAGCGGCACGCTGGTGCCGGTCGACCGTCCGCACGGACAGAACAAGGCCGGCATCGTGGTGAGTCTCGTCTCCACGCCGACGCGGTTGCACCCGCAGGGTGTCAAACGCATTGTCCTGTGCGGTGATCCGCTGAAGTCGCTCGGCGCGGTCTCGGAGGCCGAGTGCTCGCGCATCATCGCGGCGCTCGACCTTGCGGAAGACATGGGCCTGCCGGTGGAGTGGTTCTCGATCTCCGCCGGCGCGCGCATCTCGATGGATTCCGGCACCGAGAACATGGACTGGGTCGCCCGCGCACTCAAGCGGATCGTGGAATTCACCCAGGCCGGTGGCGAGATCAACATCGTCGTCGCCGGCATCAACGTCGGCGCCCAGCCATACTGGAACGCCGAGGCGACGATCCTCATGCACACGAAGGGGATTCTCGTGATGACGCCGGACAGCGCCATGGTCCTCACCGGCAAGCAGTCCCTCGACTTCTCCGGTGGGGTCTCGGCGGAGGACAACTTCGGCATCGGTGGATACGACCGTGTGATGGGCCCCAACGGGCAGGCGCAGTATTGGGCGTCGGATCTCGGCGGTGCGTGCGACATCCTGATGGCCCACTACGAGCACACCTATGTCGCCCCCGGTGAGGACGCGCCGCGCCGCGTCGACACGGATGACCCGCAGGACCGCGACGTCACGATCTATCCGCACGACCCGACCGATTCGGGCTTCCATACGGTCGGCGACATCTTCTCCGCGCAGACCAATCCCGACCGCAAGAAGCCGTTCGACATCCGCACCGTCATGGCCGCCGTCGCCGACCAGGACCATGCGACGCTCGAGCGGTGGGCGCAGATGGCCGACGCCGAGACGTCGGTCGTCTATGACGCGCACATCGGTGGAATCCCGGTGTGCCTCATCGGGATCGAATCCAAGCCGGTGCCGCGGCGAGGCTTCCCGCCCACCGACGGGCCCGACTCCTACACTGCCGGCACGCTTTTCCCGCGCTCGTCGAAGAAGACGGCACGTGCGATCAACGCCGCAAGTGGCAATCGGCCGGTCGTCGTGCTCGCCAACCTCTCGGGGTTCGACGGCTCCCCGGAGTCGATGCGCAACCTGCAGCTCGAATACGGCGCCGAGATCGGCCGGGCCATCGTCAATTTCGACGGGCCGATCGTCTTCTGTGTCATCTCGCGCTATCACGGCGGGGCGTTCGTCGTCTTCTCCAAGGCGCTCAACCCGCGGATGACGGTGTATGCGGTCGAGGGATCGTTCGCGTCCGTGATCGGCGGCGCCCCGGCGGCGGCCGTCGTCTTCACCCGCGAGGTGCGCGCCCGCACGGCCCAGGATTCTCGCGTCACGCAGATCGAGGCGGCGCTCGCCGAGGCCGAGGGCAGCGAACACGCTGCGCTTGCCACGAAGCTCGCCCAGGTGCGCCAGGAAGTGCGCAGTGAGAAGCTCGGCGAGGTCGCGGCGGAGTTCGACCGAGTCCACAACATTCACCGCGCCGTCGACGTCGGATCGGTCGACGAGGTGATCGCGGCCGGCGACCTGCGCCCGAAGATCATCGGTGCCCTGGAGCGCGGCCTGACCGGGTAGCCGAGTCGTCCCGGCCGGCCCCTCCGGCGCAGGACGCGCCCGGGCGTCGGGAGCCCGCCGCCGGATTGATGCGCCTCAATGCCGACCTGTGCGGCCCGGAGGCGGCACAATGTGACCGTTGATTGTTTGATGCAGGGACATCAGACCGTCGCGTGTCGGCACGTGCATCGACCACGAGGAGGTCGCGATGAGCTACCCGGGCCCGCAGGCGCCCCAGCCGGAACCCGGCAGTCAGGGGTCGCGGGTGCCCGCCGTCGACCCGAAGATCCTGTGGGCGGGAGGCGTTGCGACGGCCGTGGTCGCGGCGCTGATCGCCGTCATCGGCCGCCTCATCGCGCAGGACCTGCTCGACATCCCGGTGATCTATCCCCGAGGTGGGTTCGTCTATGACAACACGACGACCCTCGCTGCGTACGCCGCCGGCTGCGCGATCATCGCCACCGCCCTGCTGCATCTGCTGCTCGTGTCGACTCCGACCGCGGCGTCGTTCTTCAACTGGATCTGCACTCTCGCGACGATCGTCGCGGTCGTCCTGACCCTGACGCAGGGCGGGACGATCGAGTCGAGGGTGGCCAGTGCCGTGATCTACCTGGTCATCGGCATCGCGGTCACGACGCTTCTCGATGGTGTCGCCGGCAGCGCGAAGCGCAGGGGCCGTGCCTGACGTGCCGAGGGTCGAGCCCGACAACGCGCCGCCGACGCCTCCCAACATCGTGGTGATCCAGGCGGATCAGCTGGCCGCCGACGCGCTCGGAGCCTACGGCAACGAGGTCGTGTCGTCCCCGAATATCGACGAGCTGGCCGACGAGGGTGCGGTGTTCGACCGCGCCTACTGCAACTCGCCGCTGTGCGCGCCGTCCCGGGCATCGATGATGACGGGCAGGCTGCCGTCCGAGACCGGCTGCTACGACAATGGTGCCGACTTCCCGGCGTCCGTGCCGACCTTTGCGCATCACCTGCGAACGCACGGATACCACACGGCGCTGGTGGGCCGCATGCACTTCATCGGCCCCGACCAGCATCACGGGTTCGAGCAGCGCCTGACGACCGACGTCTATCCGGCCGACCTCGACATGGTGCCCGACTGGGATCTGACGTCGCGGCAGCGACTTCCGTGGTATCACGAGGCCGATCCGGTCTTCACCGCCGGCGCATGCAAGGCCACCGTGCAGCAGGACTTCGACGATGAAGTGGCCTTCCGGGCGCTCAGACACCTGAACGATCGCGCCCGCGCCGACCGAGTCCTCGGGCGCCGGCCGTTCCTGATGGTCGCCAGCTTCATTCACCCGCACGACCCCTACGAACCGCCGCGCGAGCACTGGGACCGTTATGACGGCGTGGCGATCGATCCGCCGAAGCACCCGAACGCACCCCCGGCCGGCACCGACCCGCATACGCATCGCCTGCGTGCGATGTGCGGGTTCGATCTGCGGCAACCCGACGCCGCGCAGACGCTTCGCGCGCGGCGCGCCTACTATGCGGCCGTCAGCTACATCGACGACCACGTCGGCCGGATCCTTCACCGATTGGACGATCTCGGCCTGGCGGACGATACGGTCGTCATTCTCACCAGCGATCACGGAGACATGCGGGGTGAAAAGGGCCTCTGGTTCAAGATGTCGCCCTATGAGCAGTCCACTCGCGTACCGCTGATCGTACGCGGGCCCGAACGGCTCGTGCCGCGTGGACGATTCACCACGCCGGTGTCGCTGCTGGATCTGATGCCGACATTGCTGGACCTGGCGGGCGGCGACGCGCCCGGTCCGTCGCTGCTCCGCCTCGCACGCGACGAGGCGGCCGGATCGCCCGCGATCGGCCGCGACATCGTGATCGAGTATCTGTCGGAGGGAGTGACCAGGCCGCAGGTGACCCTGATCCGAGGGCGGTACAAGTTCGTCCGCTGCCCGGGCGACCCGGACCAGCTCTTCGACCTCCGGACCGACCCGGACGAGATGGACAACATCGCGACCCATCCGGATTCGTCCGAACTCGCCATGGCACTGCGTCATGAACTCGACGACCGCTACGACCTCGCCGCGCTGGAGCGCGAGGTGCGGGCCAGCCAGAGTCGCCGCAGGCTCGTCAGCCGTGCACTGGCCACCGGTGAGAGCCGCCACTGGGACTTCGACCCCGACCCCGAGCAGCGCTACGTGCGCGGAGACTTCTGGGGGTCGCTGGAGCACGGCAGGATCCCCGACCCGGATCGGTGAGACATCCGCGCACTCGGTGGGATTGACGTCACTGGTCCTTCCGCACGAATGCCGACACGGCCAGGGGCACGAAGATCGCCAGGAGCGCCAGCGACGATGCGATGGTGAGGAAGTACGGGTGCTCCGCCGGGAACCCGCTGCCGGCTGCGACCGGATTGCCGAACAGTTCACGGCTCGACTGCACGAGCGCGCTGATCGGATTCCACTCCGTGATCGGGCGTAGCCAGTCCGGCATGCCCGATGTCGGCACGAAGCTGTTGGAGAGCATGGAGATCGGGAAGACGATCGGCACCCACGCGTCGGCCGTCTCCGGCGAGACACGCAGTCCGATGTAGAGACCGACCCAGCTCAGCGCGAACCTCAGCAGCAGGATCAGGCCGAACGCGGCCAGTGCGCGAGGCATGCCGTCCTCGATCTTCCATCCGACCAGCAGGCCGATGACGACCATGACGGCCAGACCGATCGCCGACGTGATGATGTCGGTGAGGGCGCGACCCAGCGGTATGGCGCCCCGCGACATCGGGATCGACCGGAACCGGTCCATGACGCCTTCCGTGACGTCCTTCGACACGAGCAGTGCATTGACCATGACTCCGGTGATCGCGGTCATCGCGAAGAGGCCTGGCAGCAGGTATTCGCGGTAGTTCGCCCCGCCCGGGATGGAGATGGCGCTGCCGAACACGAATCCGAACATGATGACCATGAGCCCGGGAAAGACGATGATGCCGATGAGTTCGCCGGGCTGGTGCTTGAGCTGGGTGAATTCACGTCTGCACAGGGTCCAGGAGTCCTGCAGGAGCCACCGCATTCGACTCGTGATGCCGGTCCCCGCGTCCGGTGCACCGAATGGTGCCGTGGTCGCCGTCATCAGGCCACCTTCTCTTCCTCGGCGCGCGCGCCGGTCATGGTGAGGAAGACGTCGTCGAGCGTCGGTCGGCGCAGCAGGATGTCTTCGGGTTCGATGCCGACTCGGTCGAGTTCGCGGATGGCGGCCGCGAGCGTGTTCGCTCCGGTGGTGGCGGCGACACTGATGTGCAGGCCGTCCTCGTCGATGCGGGGTGCCGCGCCGGTCGCGTCGGCCAGCACCCGGGCGGCGCGCGGCGTGAGATCGGGTGAGGACATCGTGATGTCGAGGCGGTCGCCGCCGACCTTGGCCTTCAGCTGTGCTGGGCTGCCGGTCGCGATGACTCTGCCGTGATCGACGACGGAGATTTCGTCGGCGAGCTGGTCCGCCTCATCGAGGTATTGCGTCGTGAGCAGCACGCTGGTGCCGCCCTCGACGAGACGTCGGACGCTGTCCCACACCTCACGGCGGGCACGGGGGTCGAGGCCGGTCGTGGGCTCGTCGAGGAAGAGCACCTCAGGAGCCACGATGAGGCTTGCGGCGAGATCGAGCCGGCGGCGCATACCTCCGGAGTAGTTCTTGACCATGCGATCACCGGCATCGATGAGCTCGAACTGCCGCAGCAGGTCGTCCGCTCGGCCTCGTGCCTCCCGCGTGCTCAGGTGATAGAGCCTGCCGAACATCCGCAGGTTCTCCGCACCCGTCATCTTCTCGTCGACGGCGGCGTGCTGTCCTGCCAGGCCGATGCGCCGGCGTACGCCCGACGGGTCCTGACCGACGTCGATGCCCGCGACCCGTGCCTCCCCGTCGTCCAGGGTCGCGAGAGTCGCGAGCACCCGCACGGCAGTGGTCTTGCCGGCGCCGTTCGGCCCGAGCACACCGTGCACGGTGCTGCGGCGAACCGTCAGGTCCAGCCCGTCCAGTGCGCGTGTGGTGCCGGACCGGCTCCGATAGATCTTCGTGAGGCCCCGGGCCTCGATCGCGAAGTCTGTCACGTTCCCTCCGATGAGTACATTGTACGCTCTGATGAGTACAGCGTACGCATAGATAGGCTGCGTTCGCAACCAGGTCGATGGAGGAGTGTCGTGACGGAGTCCGGGTCGCAGCGCAGACCGGTCCTGTGGGAGCGGATGGCCGCCGTGGGGCGCGGTCGCAAGTCGTCGCTCAGCCATGACGCCATCGCCCGGGAGGCCACTCGGATCGCCGATGCCGACGGGCTCGACGCCGTGACGATGAGGCGCTTGGCCAAGGAGCTCGGCGTCGGCACGATGTCGCTCTATCGATACGTGGAATCGAGGGACGAGGTCGTCGATCTGATGATCGACGGAGCGCTCGGCGAGATCACGTATGCCGAGCCGACCTCTGCGTCGTGGCGCGCGGCTCTCACGGAACTGGCGCACCTGCTGCGACGCACGGGCCTGCGGCACCCATGGCTCGGGACGCAGGCGATCGGCCGGCCCGCGATGGGCCCCCAGACGCTGCGCATGATCGAGCAGACCCTGGCGCGGGTCGATGTTCCCGGCCTGACGATCGACCAGATGCTCGACATGGAGACGACGGTCTCGCAGTTCGTGATGGGTTATGTCATGGGCGAATTGGCCGGGCAGGAGGCCAGGCGCCGGACGGGGTTGACCGAGCAGCAGTGGCGTGGCCGTTACGGGCCCTACCTCATGGATGTCCTCGACCGCGGCCAGCACCCCTACATGAAGCGCGTCATCGTCGACGCCGAGGACTTCCCGGACACCGACGTGGTCTTCGAGCGCAGGCTCGGCTACATTCTCGACGGCCTCGCGTCCGGCCTGGGTCTCGACGGGCGCTGAAGGCC